>DALYYK010000137.1:3893-6910 GCA_031983305.1 Candidatus Fimivivens sp.
CACCTCTCTCCATATCAATATGCTGCATTTGCCTTAGCTCTAAAAATGCGATCTGATCCACCGACACCCGGTCGCGCAGCGCCAGATGTGCCGCGTGACCGGCCGCTTCGCCCACGTGCGACAAAATCGGAATCATGCGCAACGCCGCGAAGGCCTCATTGTCCGCGCTAATAGCGCGTCCGGCGACAATCACGCGCGTCGATCCCGCCGGTATCATGCTCGAATAGGGTATTTGATAGACGCCGTCGATGTCAATAAAACGCACCCCCTTGGTGGCGGGATCGTGGATGTCAATGGGGTAGGCGCCAATCGCGGCCGCGTCGTCAAATTGTCTGAGCGTAATCAGATCTTGCCCGGTCAGCGTATAAAGACCGATAATACGTCGGCGATCCCGCACGCCAAGCCCGACCGAAATATAGCTCAGCACCGCGTTTTGCATACCGTCGACCCGCTCGCGAATAAACGGAATCATCACCGAAATCTGCGCTCTTGACTCCAATACCCCACGGCTGATATCCAGCACCGATTCATGATCCACATGCTCGGCACGGGTCGCGTTAATCGCGACGGTTGAGGTTTTGGGAATCGGACAGATGCTCAAAATTTTTCCGGGTAAAAATCCGCCTTTAAAGCCATCGTCAATAACCTGCTGGAGGGCGCCGCTTGCAATAAAGGCTCTCGTACGGCTAATATCGACGTTGGTCAGATGAAAAGCCGTCGTAGCCGTTTGCACCTCACGAAAGTCGGGCTTGAGAGTAGGATATCCCAGCGCGTGCGCCATTTCAGCGTTGCCGGTGCCGTCAATAAGAATCTCGGCATTAATAGTCAGATTGGAATGACGATTGCCTACTGTAATCTGAATACCGTTTGGCTGCTCCGATACCGTCTTGATGCAGCAGCCGAAGATGATTTGTACGCCGGACTTTTGCAATAGCTGGTCCAGAATCAGCTTGAGCGCTTCGGCGTTGTAGCGGATACGATCGACCTTGATATCCGGGTTGGAGGACATGGGAATCTGTAAGTAATATTCGCCGTCTCCCTGTGCGGTCAGCAGCTGAAGAATCTCGCTTACGATCCCGTTATAAATATCGTGGCTGTTTTTTTTAACGCTGTTCATCTCGCCGAACTGAATCTGTGTGGCGGTTCCGCCAAGAGAAAACGACTGCTCGGCCAAGACGACCTTCCGGCCTTGCCGCGCTGCCGCCAACGCGGCGCAGCAACCCGACATACCTCCGCCTATCACTGCTATTTCAGCGTCTATGGTCACGTTTACCATCGATGTACACCTTTCTATTTATGCTCTTTGCGTATTTAAGTGCTGGCTATTTAGGTCATATGCACAAACATTTGTGCTGTTTGTTGCGGTTTATTGCCGTGATTATACTATCTCTGCAAATTATACACAATTCTTTTTTGCTTATATTTATTCCGTTAGAGAATTAATCCCTATGCAACCAAAAGGGTATGACGGTTACCTTTGGCAAAATGCTAAAGGCCTGAGAACAGAAGCGAACGCTTCTGTTCTCAGGCCTTTGAACTGCCAAACCTATTGATTTGCGTCGGCGTTTAATTAAATCCGTCAGTGTGGCGCCTGTTCTGCGTACTGGTTCGATAGCATAGCCTGATTCATGCTGCATTTGAATAAAACTACATGAATGGCGGTTTGAGGTTTTCAAGCTGTAAAGCTAATATGCCTTGCATTTGTTTTACGTATTATCCTCGTGCATTCTGCGCCGGATCACGAGCCGCAGCAGCTTTGATCCGTTGAAGGGGATCAGCGGGAACAGATAGCTCTGACCCGTGATGGTAGGCGTGGTGGCGATCAGTACGAGTATCAGAATAATACCTAAAATATAGCCCCAAAGATTAAACAACGCTGTGGCCACCAGCAGCATCATGCGGCAGAGCTTGACGGCATAGCCCAGTTCAAAGCTGGGCGAGGCGAAGTTTGCCACCGCGACAAATGCCATATACAGCAGCACCTCGGGCACGAACCAGCGCGCCTTGACCGCAAAATCGCCCAGAATCAGCGCCGAGACCACCGAGAATGAGCTGCCCAGCGCGGCTGGCGTGTTGAGCGACGCCTGTTTCAGGCAGTCGATAATCAGCTCGACAATCATCAGCTGAAAAAAAATGGGGACCTTGTTCATTTCCAAAACGCTGATGAAATCGATGGAATTGGGTATCCAGTCGGGGTTTTTGATGAACAGGAACCATGTCGGAATCAGCAGCATGGTCAACGCGTGAATCAAGTAGCGCACAATGCGCAGGTAGGTACCGATCAGCGGCGGAAAGTAGTAGTCGTTGGTGTCCTGAAAAAAGTCGAAAAAGGCAGTCGGCAGTTCGATGACAGAGGGGGAGCCGTCGACTATCAGCAGGATACCGCCCTCGGTCACGGCGGCGGCGGCAGTATCGGGGCGCTCGGTATAGCGCACCTTGGGGAAAGGATTGTACCACCGATGCGGCAGCAGTGCTTCGGTCAGACTTTCCTGCGCCATGGCGAGCGTCTTGACCTTGAGATTATCGAGCTTTTTGGCCAGATCATCGACTATTTTCTGATCGGCCCGCCCCTGTAAATAGCACAAAACCACGTCGGTCTTTGAGATGCTGCCGACGATGTGGTTTTGCACCGTCAGGTTCGGGTCCTTGATATGGCGGCGGATCAGCGCGGTGTTTAACAGCAGCGTCTCACAAAAGCTGTCTCGCGCGCCGTGCATGACGCGGTCGCTGTCCGGCTCCTGTAAAGAGCGGGTGGGGGAGGTGCGCACGCCGATCAGAATTGTATCGGCAATGCCCTCTATCACAAGGGCCACCTGTCCCGACAGCACCTGCGGGATTATTTTTTCGAGCTCGTTGGCGCTCTCAACCTCAATATAAGGAATATACCGATCCATAAAACGCTTGACGTCGACGTATTTTTCAAGCTCGTCCGGTTTAATCGCCAAAATGGCGCTCAATATTTTTTCCATGATATCGTCTTTGACAAGACCTTGGGTAAAATAGAGCCGGGCGCTTCT
>DALYYK010000138.1:0-6887 GCA_031983305.1 Candidatus Fimivivens sp.
ATTTTAGCTTTAGATACGCCAAAAATTATGATATGATTGAGTTTAACTATAAAAAACTACACTAAAAACGGGGTGTGATCTTATGAACGGCGCACAGGCTTTAATAGAAGGCTTAAGGCAAGAGCGGGTAACGCATATTTTCGGCTACGCCGGAGCGACGATCTGTCCGATTATGGACGCATTAAAAGACGCGGCTGAAATCGATTATACACTGGTCAGAACCGAGCAGAATGCCGGGCATATGGCATCTGGTTATGCCCGTGTTGGCGGTAAAGTGGGGGTGTGCATCGTCACCTCGGGTCCCGGAGCCACCAACCTTATCACCGGTATTGCGACAGCCTATATGGACTCGGTTCCGCTGGTTGCGATAACCGGTCAGGTGCCCAGCTATCTGCTGGGGCGGGACATTTTTCAGGAAGTGGATATCACCGGAGCGGTGGCGCCCTTTTCTAAACATAGCTATTTGGTCAAAGACGCCTATGATATTCCGCGCATTGTTAAAGAGGCTTTTTATATCGCGTCGACCGGACGCCCGGGCCCTGTGCTCATTGATATTCCCGTTGATGTCCAGCAGCAGGAGATCGAGCAGTTTGTCTATCCCGAAGAGGTGTCGATCAGAGGCTATAAGCCGAGCGTGCGCGGCAACAATCTCCAGATTAAACGCGTCGTAGAAACGATTGCGCAGGCCCAAAAGCCGGTTTTTTGTGTCGGCGGCGGCGTTTTTCTTGCCGATGCAAAGCAAGAGATGATTGAACTGGCCACACGTACGTCCATTCCGGTGGTTACCACGATGATGGGGCTTTCGATATTGACGACCGATCATCCGCTGAATATGGGCATGTTGGGGGCGCACGGCACCCCCTGTGCCAATAAGGCGCTGGCGCAGGCGGATCTGCTGATCATGGTCGGATGCAGAGCGGCCGATCGCGCGATCATCTCGCCCGAAGAGATTGGGCGGCGGATGCAATTGATTCACATCGATGTCGACCCGGCCGAAATCGGAAAAAACATCAGAACCGCTATTCCGCTGGTGGGGGATATTAAAACGATTCTTGGCCAGATGCTGGAGCTCAACCCGACAGCGGAAGCTTCTTCATGGGTGGACGAGCTTCAGGCTGTGCGCCAGAAAGAACTCGCGCGTACGACCGCGTCCAAAAGCGGCACCATATCCCCGCGTTATTTTTTAAAGGAGCTGGGAAGCAGACTTTCGGAAGATGCCGCCATCTGTGTCGATGTGGGCCAGAACCAGATTTGGGCCTGCAAGCATCTGTGGCTAAGGGGCGGACGCTTCTTGACCAGCGGCGGCCTTGGGACGATGGGGTACGCTTTACCCGCCGCCATAGGCGTTAAAACCGCGCAGTCCCACCGGCAGACCGTCGTTATCTGTGGAGACGGGTCGTTTCAAATGGCGATGAATGAGCTTGCGGCTATTCGGGCGGCTGATCTGGATATTAAAATCGTTCTTTTCTGCAACGGCGTATTAGGGCTGGTGAATCAGCTTCAGAAAGTTTCTCCTTACCGCGGCCCGATTGGGGTCTCGCTTGACGGCTCTCCTGACTTTGCGGCGATCGCGGCGGCCTATGGCATTCCGAGCGATACGGTGTGCGACGAAGAGGATGTGGTTGGCGCAATCGAAGGGCTGCTGCGTGCGGACAAAAGCAGGCTGCTGATTGTAAAAATTGATCCCGATGCAACGACCAACGATTAGGAGGCAGAGCCATGAAGCAGACAATATCGGTATTGGTGGAAAATCGCGCCGGTGCGCTCAACAGGATCACAGGACTATTTTCCCGGCGGGCATTTAATATTGACTCACTGGCTGTGGGGGTGACCGATGATCCCACCGTGTCTCGCGTGACGATTATTGTGGACAACGGCAATCACATGGTGGAGCAGGTCGAAAAGCAGCTCAATAAATTGATTGAGGTCATCAAAGTGCGCACCTTTGAGCCCGAGAACCTTATCGGTCGTGAGCTGATGATTTTAAAGGTGAGTGCGACCAACAAAAATCGTCAGGAGATTATGACGATCTGTGAGATCGTCGGGGCCAAGGTCAGCGATATTTCCCCGACCTCTTTGACAATGGAGATATCGGATACACCCGAGCGCCTCGACCTGTTCCAGTCGATGATGCGGCCTTATATCATTCTGGAAGTGGCGCGCACAGGAATTATTGCCGTGCAAAAGGGCGGCGACAAGATGTAGGCGCAGATAGCCTCAGCTTTATACGCCGACATTGCTTATTTCTTCTTGCTTAACGAAAGCGAACACCCGGATAGCTCAACGTTGTTAAAATTCGTGAAAGCCTGCCCTCATAAATAGGGGCAGGCTTTCGTTTGTCTCTAGCCGTCAGGCCCATTGCAGGATCATATAGCGATATTGTCAAAATGCCGCCGTTGGCTCGTTCAATGGTTCTAAACTTGTCATTTACAAGGCTGATGGTATTTAAGCGATCATTCCTACTTAGCTTTTATGAGCTGGTTTATGATTGTTCAAGACGATTTTAGCGTTTTAGAGCGTGTATTGCCTGTCGTTCGCCTGTTGTGCCAGTTTTGCCAGTGGTTTATGTATCAGGCTCTCGGGTTGATGCACACTTTCAGGGCCTCGATAAGCGGCGTTATATTGAAAACAGAAGCCGCCATAGCATCCAAAAAATTCATCTGTATCAACCGCTAACTAATCGGTTATAAGCTTTTGATAAGCCGAAGGCCACTGGCTGCGCAGCACCAGTCCCGGCGGTTTGATAGGGTGCTGTCAAGAGACTATGGCACCGGATCCTTAGCGGTGGGCAGCACCCCGCCATAGAGTGCGTAAAATTCTTGAGGCGGTACTTGCTTGTACCAGTCGGGTGTGGGGACAAAATAGCGGTCGGCTGTCTGCCGACTGGGGTGGTCGATGCAGGCGGGGTGCAGAATCAAATCGCCGTTTTGCGCATAAAATGTGCATAGCTCGGGGCAGAGAATCGCTTCTGCCAGCGCCCGTACGGCCTGCTCAGAAACGGAGCGCCGCGCGCAAAAATAGGAGGAGACCAACAGAGGCCCCTCTTTCGGCATCTGCAAAAAGGTGCTTAAACCGTCGGCTCGCAGGGCGTAGAGTGAGGGGATAAGGGCGGTCTCCCGTTGGCCGACGCGCACCTGCTGAAAGGCACCGATGGGCATGTCGGAAACGGACGACGTCTCAAGCAGCCGTCGGGTCTCGTCCTTGCCCCTATGGCTCCACACGGCCTTGACCAGTGTTTTACCCGCCGAATTGTTGATGCCGCCAAAAGCGAGGCCATCGATATCGCAGATGCCCTTTTCGGCACAGGCGGCGGGGTTTGACGTGTAATACACCAGCGGAATCGAGACAAAGGGCAGCAGCGCCGGATGCCGGGACACCGCCTTCAGCGCGGTTGTTTGCCGCAAGGGCACCCAGTCTGACGCGGGGTACAGCGTGTCGGAAAACCGGCCAAAGATGCGGCTGTCTTCAAACACCTCCAGATCGGCCGAGACGATGGCATCCGGCAAAACAGCGTCGGGCCGCGCGAGATACTCCGACATATGCTCGGGATAGCCCAGGCCGAAAAAGCGTATGTCAAGCGCGATGTTCTGTTGGCGCAGGCGCTCGGTCAGCTGCGCCAAAAAGGCCTTTTCGTAATTGTGCAGCACACAGATGTGGTTCCAATAAAGCAGAATAGATGTCATGCCAGTTTGCTCCCCTCACGCAAAAGCTGCCGCCGCTTCTGCTGTAATTCATAGTCGGCGCTCAAAGCCTTAAAAAGCGCTTCTTCTTCACTGCTGCGCGCGATAATTCGCTGCACGGCGCCGTTTGCCATCACGATGCGCCGCGGCGCCATCAGCGCGGTGTGCACATCGTGCGTGACCACCAGTACCAGCTTATCCTGACGGCATAAGAGCGTCAGCGCCCGCTCCTTGTCGATGCCTGCGTTTTCAATCTCATCGATCAGAACCACCGGGCTGTCGCAAATCAGGGCGATATCGGCGATCATCAGCGCGCGGGTCTGGCCGCCGCTGAGCAGGTTGAGGTTTTGCGCGGGCGGCACCGGTTCGGGTGTGATGCTGTCGGCCAGCGCGATAACCGCGTCGATGTCGATATCCTTTTGGCGGCATCGCGCATGCAGCGCGAGAAATTCCGCCACGGTGGTGTCCAGAATAAAGCGCATGTTCTGGCTCAGATGGGCCATTAGGCCTGTCGAAAGCCTCTGCCGCCGCCAGCGGTCGACGGGTGCACCGTCGATGAGCACCCGCCGCCCCGTCGCCGAGTCGCCGTCGGCCAGCTGCTCAACGTCCTTGATCAGCCTGCTTTTGCCCGAGCCGGTGTTGCCGACGATGGTATAAAGCGTGCCGGTTTGCAGGGTGAGGGCGTCGAATCCCTCGGGTGCGCCGGATTTGTCTTGCCCGGCCAAAATGGTTAAGGTATGCATACGGCCTCCTTAAAATCGATCTTGCCCACAACGCCCTGTTGAAAGGCCGCGCCCACCCGGCGTTCGCCCACGCAATAGGAGCAGACGCCGCTGGGCATGGTGTGGCGCAGCAGATCGTTTTCATAGTTTTCCGCCGCAGGCTGTGCCAGAAGCCATTTTGCCAGGGGCTCGGCGCCGTAACCCGCAAGGCCGTCCACCGCAAAAATCTCCGCCGTTGGGTTGAGCTGCTGTAGCTGCCAGATGATGATTTCGCGCTCGGCCTGCGACACCATGTCGATTTTGGTCAGCGCCACGAAATCGGCCTGTGTCAACATCGGCCCGAGCTGGGCGGGCGCTTTGCAGCTTGAGGTGCAGTCGAGCACACAGCCCGCCGCCATCCGCCGGGTGGCGGGGGAGCAGCGGTGACACAGCCCTGCAGTTTCGATTAACAGCGTATCGCGCCCAAGCCGGTCGGCCCAATTCATGAGCTCCGGCAGGTTCGACACGAGAAAGTGGTCGGGGCAGATATCTTGGCTTAAGCCCGTCACGCAGGGCAGGCCGAGGCTTTGAAACAGTTCGGCATCCTGCGTTTGCAGGCAGTCGATTTTACAGACGCACGGGGCGGCACCGTTCTCCAGCAGTGTGGGCAGCAGGGCGCGGATGACGGCGGTTTTGCCGACGGCTGAGGCCCCTGAAAATAACATAATCTTTTTTAGCATGGGCGAGCTCCTCTTTGATAGGGCAATTAGTCGGTCGGTAAAAGCTTACCGCCCTATGACCGATCTGTCAGTATCAAATGAGACGGAAGAACCCGCAATGCGGTATTGACTTTGGCGATTGGACAGGCTAAAATAAAATATGGTTAGTGCTTGCTAACTAATTCTCGCCGATAAGGAGGCACTCCCGTGACAACGCAGCAAATGCTGACCGCGCTCGAAGCCTGCCCGCTCCTGCAAGGGTGCGGCATAGATCCGGCGCGTATGTGCTTGCGTCGCTGCCGCGCCGGACAGATCGTCAGCGACCGGTCGGACGGCCGCGCCGCGGTAGGGATGGTGGCGTCCGGACAGGTCGATGTCTACTCGGTCGCTATGGACGGGCGGGATGTCCAGCTCAATGTTCTAAAATCCGGCGACTGCTTTGGCATCAGCAACCTGCTTTGCCCCACGGCGCTTGAAACGGTGCTGCGTTGCCGCACCGAAACCGAGCTGATCTTTATCCCCAAGGATGCGCTGATTCAGGCTATGCAGGCCGATGCGGCGCTGGCGCTGCGCTATGCGGCCTACTGCAACCGCAAAATTCAGTTTCTGATCCACCGTATTGAGCTGTTGACCATGCAGTCCTGCCGCGGCAAGGTGATTGAATATCTTCTGTCACAGCGCCGGGAGGATGGGCGGGTCACGCCCGGCTGTTCGCGCGAGGATCTGGCCCGCCGGCTGGGCGTCAGCCGCGCGGCGCTGTTCAGGGAACTCGCCTTTTTGCAGGCGCAGGGGCTGCTGGCTTTGAAAGGGCCCGCCATGGCCGTTACAAATCCGGCCGCGCTCGAGAAGCTGCTCTATCAGCGCACCGGCTGCTGACACAAATCCCAACATATTCAGAGAGTAATTATGACATGAAAAAGTTAACCGTCATCTTTTTGACCCTTGCTATGACTGCTGTTCTTGCGGCGGGCTGCGGTTCCGCCCCGGCGCAGGCTTCGGCCTCCGCACCCGCTTCTTCTGAGCCCGCCTCCGCGCCTGCCGAAGCTGCCCCATCCGAGGCAGCATCTTCTGAACCCGCCGCATCCGAACCCGCCGAAGCAGCCGCGCCGGTCGACGTCAACGTGCTGGCGCTCAAGGGCCCGACCGCCATGGGCATGGTTCGGTTTATGCAGGAGGCCGAGGACGGCAAAACCGCCGACAACAATTACAGCTTTTCGATTGTAGCCGCGGTGGATGAGGTCGCCCCCAAGCTGGTGCAGGGACAGGCCGATATCGCCGCCGTGCCCGCGAACCTTGCCTCGGTGCTTTATAACAATACCAAGGGCGGCGTACAGGTGCTGGCTATCAATACGCTGGGTGTGCTGTATATCGTCGAAAGCGGCGACACCGTTCAGTCGATTGCCGACCTTAAGGGCAAAACCATCTATGCCAGCGGCAAGGGCGCGACGCCCGAGTATGCCCTCAACTATATTCTGGCCCAGAACGGCCTGACCAACGACGTGACAATTGAGTGGAAGAGCGAGCATGCCGAGTGCCTGTCGGTGCTCACCACCACCCCCAATGCGATCGCCATGCTGCCGCAGCCCTTTGTCACCACCGCGCAGACCAAGGCCCAGAACATCCGCGTGGCGCTTGATCTGACCGGGGAGTGGGATGCATTGCAGGCGGGCGCCGCAGCCCCTTCCGCGCTGATTACCGGTGTGGTGGTCGGCCGTACTGAATTTGTCAACGAAAACCCGCAGGCTGTTTCAGCCTTTTTGGATCATGATAAGGCGTCGGTGACATTT
>DALYYK010000139.1:0-6879 GCA_031983305.1 Candidatus Fimivivens sp.
ATCCGATTCCCCCTCATATCAAAAACCTCTGCGGCACCGCCGCAGAGGTTTTTCAACGCTTCTATTCTAATTCTACTTGACCGTTTCAAAGCCCTGCGCGAGATCGGCAAGAATGTCGTCGATATGCTCGGTGCCGATCGACAGCCGGATCGTATTGGGCCGGATGCCCGCGTCGAGCAGCTCGTGCGCCTCCATCTGGGAGTGGGTCGTCGACGCGGGATGGATGACCAGCGACTTGACATCGGCCACGTTGGCCAAGAGGCTGAACAGCGAAAGGCTCTCGGTGAACCGACGGGCTGTCTGGGCATCGCCCTTGATCTCAAACGTGAAGATCGAGGCCGCGCCGTTGGGGAAATAGCTGTCATAAAGCGCCTTGGCCCGGCCGGTGGCCAGCGCGGGATGATTGACGCGCTCAACCTGCGGATGGTTTTTGAGGAATTCCACCACTTTCAACGCATTTTCAATATGGCGATCAACCCGCAGCGACAACGTCTCAAGCCCTTGCAGCAGCAAAAAGGAGTTAAACGGCGAGATCGCCGCGCCCTGATCGCGCATGAGCGTGGTGCGCAGCTTGAGGATGTAGGCCAGATTGCCGCACGCCTCGGTGAACACCACGCCGTGGTACGAGGGGTTGGGTTGCGACAGGCCCGGGAATTTGTCGTTCTGCGCCCAGTCGAACTTGCCCGAGTCGATGACGACGCCGCCCATGACGGTGCCGTGCCCGCCGATGAACTTGGTCGCCGAGTGTACAACCACATCGACGCCGTACTCGATCGGGCGCAGCAGGTAGGGGGTGGCGAAGGTGTTATCCACCACGAACGGAATGCCGTGCCGGTGGGCGATCTCTGCAATGGCGGCGAGGTCGGCGACATCGGAGTTCGGGTTGCCGAGTGTCTCGGCAAAGATCAGCTTGGTGTTGGGTAGAATGGCCGCCTCAAACGCCGCCAGATCGGTGATATCGGCAAAGGTGGTCGAGAGGCCCTGTTCGCGCAATGTGTTGGCAAACAGGTTGTAGGTTCCGCCGTAGAGATTTTTTGCCGAGAGAATGTGGTCGCCCGCCCGCGCAATATTCTGCACCGCGTAGCTGATCGCCGCCGAGCCCGAGGCGGTTGCCAGTGCGCCGACGCCACCCTCAAGCGCCGCGATGCGCTTCTCAAACACATCAGAGGTCGGGTTCATCAGACGGGTATAGATGTTGCCGCCCTCGGTTAGGCCAAAGCGCCCGGCCGCCTGCGCCGAATTTTCAAACACATAGGCGGTCGTCGCGTAGATCGGCACCGCGCGGGCGCCGGTGGCGGGGTCGGGCTGCTCCTGCCCGACATGTATTTGCAGCGTTTCAAAGCGGTAGTTTTTTTCAGACATATTCTTTTCTCCGTTTCTTATTTTATCGCCCAAACACAAAGCGCCCGGGCTTGTCTTTGAGGACAGCTCCCGGGCACGGTCGGTCAGATCGCCGCTTGATGCGCGGCAGGCTGCTGATACTGGTATTCCCACTGAACACGCTGATATGCCGGCGGCAAAGCCTGTTACGCACCCCGCTCTGCGGGCGGCATTATCCTTGCAAGCAACGCTTCTCAACAGTTGCGTGTCTCATGGAATGTCAGTATAAAAGCATACAGCCCTTACCCCCGAACCTGCTATGCGCCCGAGAGTAGAGCATTCGTCCACAGCGAAAATTGCTTCTGAGCAAAATCTCAAATATTGCGTTCACCTTTCGCTGCCTCCTTTATCCGATCAATTCATATTATTTATATATGATATGTGCATATCATATCGGTCAAAGCAATGTTTGTCAAGGATAATTTTTGAATTTGTATTTTTACCGCGAAAGGTAGCGGGATGATGCGGCCGTTGAAAACCGGTATACCCCGGCGGACGGCATGATGTTTGCTGCGGCTTGCTCAATATACCACAAGCTTTAAAAAGCTTCATCAAAGACGCTATTATCCCTCAGCCCAACCGCAGTGTTTCGGCACCCAGCTTTGCGGACAGTGTCTCATCATGGGTCACCAGCAGCACCGTTTTTCCGACCGTGTATTGCGCAATCAACGGCAACAGGCGGTCACGCGTCGGCTCGTCGAGCCCGGTGAATGGCTCATCCAAAAACAGCACGTCAAAATCAGCCAGCAGTGCGCGAACAAGCGTCACCCGGCGCTGCATGCCGCCGCTTAAACGTTTCACCGGCAGATAAAGGCTTTGCCCAAGCCCGGTTAGCGTCAGGGCCTGTTCCATCTCCTGCTTTGTGCGGGTCGGGCAGACAAAGCGCAGATTCGAGACGGCGCTCATATTCTCGCACAGCCGGTTTTCCTGAAATACCGCGCTTTTCTTAAAATCGGGAGAATTGCAGCGAATCTGTCCCGCATCGGGGACGATCAAGCCCATCAGCGCGCGCAGCAGAGTTGTCTTACCGCAGCCCGAGGGCCCCAGAATGCAGGTGACACCCGTCTCAAAGCGGTGGGAGAAGTTTTGCAGCACCATGTGCGCGCCATAGCGGATGGTCAGCGAATCCACAATCAACGTCATAGCGGTCACATCCTTTCTATGCGGCGGACGAGGGCGTCGAGCAGCGCCAGAAACAGGCGGCCAAACAGCATGCTTAAAAGCACGATGACCACCGTCCATGCGAACAGATCGGGGATGTCGAGATAGATTTTGGCTTCGTACAGCCGTTCGCCGACCGATCCCTTCGGAATACCGATGACCTCGGCGGCGATGCCGGATTTCCAGCAAAGCCCGATCGAGACGGCGCAGGCCGAGCGTAAGTAGGGCAGCAACTGCGAGAGGTAGAGATAGCGCACCCGACGCGCGGCAGAAACCTCAAAAACTTCGGCCAGCTCGAGCATGGCGGGGTCGGTGGCGCGCAGCCCCTCGCAGAGATTTGTGTAGAGAATCGGCAGCGCCATCATGAACGAAATGACGATCGACAGGCTGCGCGACGGTACCCAGAGCAACAACAGGATGATGAACGACGCGACCGGCGAGGCCTTGATGACCGCCATCAGTGGTGCGAGCAGCAGCTCGACCGGCTCAAACCGCGCGGCGGCCGCCGCAAGCAGTGCGCCGCCGAGCAGCGCCGCGAAAAATCCGGCGGCGATTCTGCCAAACGAGAAGGCGACAGAACGCCAGAATCCCAGCTCCAGTGAAAGCGACGCCAGCCGCCCCAGCACCGCGGCGGGGGCGGGCAGCAAAATAGCCTGAGACAGCGCCATGCTGCCCAACTGCCACAGCAGCAGCCAGAACAGCACGGCGCCGCCCTTTAAAAACCCTTTGTACAGCGGACTAGCCGACGAAATAGAAATCTTCACCGGGTATGGCCCCTCCGACGGCCTTGGGGTTTTGGTCGTACAGAATCGACAGGTAACCGTTCAAGCGCGCGCGCAGCTCCTCACCCGTGATCAGCGTGATATTGCACTGGGGAATCGCACGCTGGGCGATAGCGGCGGATACGATGTCGTATTTCGCGACCAGATCCGACGCGGGCTCGATATTCTGCGGATCGGTAACATAGTCGACCGACGCTTTGTAGGCGGCGAGGAAATCGCGCACGGCCTGCGGGTTTTGCTTGACAAAATCGGCGCGGGCCACCACGACGCCGGTGATCAGCGACGAGGGATTTTCCTGTGCCTGCGCCCACTCGCGGTTGAGGTCGAGCGCGACGCGGATCTGGTCGTTTTTCATCTGGGCGGCGGTAACAAAGGGCTGCGGCAGCATGGCGATCGCCTTATCCTTGGTGTTTAATATGGCTGCGCATTCGCTGTGCTCCGACTTAAAGTCGATTGTGACGTCTTTTTCAGGGTCAAGGCCGTTTTGCTCGAGCATAAAGTTCAGCGCATACTCCGGCGTGGCGCCCTTGCCCGCCGACAAAATCGTCTTGCCGCGCAGGTCCTCAACGGTGTGGATATCGTCGCCGTTTTCGACGATGTAGAGCACGCCGAGCGTGTTGATGGCCAGCACCTGCACGCCGCCCTGGGTGTTGTTATAAAGCACCGAAGCGAGGTTTGCCGGCACGGCGGCAATCTGAAGGTCGCCCTTTACGAGCTTAGGGGTGATTTCATCCGCCGAACCCGCAATCGTGAAGCTGTAACGGCGCTGCGCCTCGTCGTCGGCCATCAGCTTGACCAGTCCCATCGCGGTCGGGCCCTTGAGCGCCGCAACGGGCAGCGGCTCGACAGGCTCGGACACAGCCGTTGAGGAGGATTCTGAGGGCGCGGGTACCGATGGTGCCTGCGAGGAGGAGGAAGCGGAGGCGCAGCCGCTCAAAATAAGGGCGAAGGCCAGTATAAAACCCAGTAAATTTTTCATGTTGATTCATAATCCTTTTCTGATTTATTTGAGCCCACCTGCGTGGGAAGCGCCGCAAGGGCTTTGTAAAAACACCGGAATATCACTGTTTAAATACTCGCGCGCATAGGTGGGGCGGACAAATGGCGCGCGGGCGCCGTTTTAATCCACGCCTCTCGGTGAGGGAGGACGGGATGGTCTAGCTGACTAGACTTTTATGATCCCATGTTTTAATATACGCCCTCCGCGTGAGGGACGACATGTACCCAAAACAGGGTGTGCTGCGGCAGAAGAAATTTCAGTCCATGTCCCGCGCATGAAGAGCGACTTTGGCTGATCCACCATAAACGCCAGACCAAGAAGATTTCAATCCGGGTACCACACATAAGGGATGACGGCGCGCATTCTAACCAACGCGCCACAATGGGTGATGAATCTATATCTCCTTGCATGGGGCGACGCTAAGCTTCAGCGTGTCCCCGATCTGGCCCACAATTTCAATCGTCGTCCCTCATACGAGGGACGACGCCGTCCGCCCGAAGATGGTCGCCTGGATGGATATATTTTAATCCACATCCCTCGTGCGAGGGACGACGGGTATCCCTAACGGGTACGGCACCCACCTGGCGCAATTTCAATCCACGTCCCACGTATAGGGACGACTATTGCTTATTGTAAGGCAGGCCGTGTGCCGCTCACCCGCCGCCCTCGGGCCGAATCCGCCGCAGCACCGCGTTGCGGTCGAGCAGCGTGATGCAATTTTTTGCCACCTCGATCAGCCCGGCGTCCGAGAGGGTCGCAAGCTCCCGAAACAGCGCGGCGCGGCTCATACCCAGCAGCATCGCGAGCTGCGCCTTTGAGCAGTCGAGCCGCACGACGCCATCGCTGCTGGCGTTGGCCATCAGATAATCAGCCAGCTTGGCCCGGCCCGAATGCGCCGTCAGCAGCGCGACGCGCCGCAGCAGAAAGCGGATCTTGCCGTTTAACAGCGTCATATAGCGTTCGGCCAGCACTGGACTTGCGCCGAGCATCTGCAAAAATACCCGCTTTGGCACAAAGACGATATCGGTGCGCTCGCAGCAGCACAGGCGGGTTTCCAGTGCGTTTTGAGTGAACAGGTTACTGATGCCGAATGCCTCGCCCGCGCCCAGACTCGAAAGGCTCACCGCACTTTCGCCGGGCGAAATGCCATAAACGCCTACACGGCCTTTGGCGATAATGCCGATCACAGACTCGCCGTCGAGCGTATCAGCCACGGCGTCGCCGCGTTTAAAGCTCTGTGCGGTCAGCGCATCCTCGTCAAATGCGCAGCCTAAAAACAGCGGACAAGCGGCGACAGCAGCTCTGATCTGAGCCTTGGTCATGGCGGCTTTCCCTCCTTTGTGTGTTGCTGTATTGCTTAGCGCAGGACAATATTAGCATAAGATTGCGCCATTTGCAACAAAAACAGTATCATTTGAGACGGTTTTAGCTATGGGCCTTTACTTAGTATTTGCTTTCTCGAAGGATCTATTTGTTTTTGCGTATCTCAGATACACATCCCAAGCCTGCGCAAAATAATAAGCGGCGTCGATATGACGCCGCCTCAGACTGTAGAAAGCAGAAAAGTGACACAAATTAAAATTTTTGATTAAACTTTAAAACAGCTTAATCAAAATTTCAATATGCAGATTTCCCGATAACAAGCACGCTACAAAACATCCCGATACGCTTCTGCGGCGGCGACAAACGCCCCCATCTCCGCAAGCAGCTCAGCGCGGATATCCGCCAGATTATGTCCAACAAGCGCCTTATCCCGCACGACAATTTTTCCCTGTGCGAGTACAGTGCGCACATTAGAAGCGTTCGCCGAATAAACAAGCGCCGAAAAAGGGTCATAAATCGGGAACATATTGACCGAATCGGTTTCAATCAGCATGAGATCGGCCTGCATGCCGGGCGCCAGACTGCCGAATTCCTGCTCGCCGCGCAGCGTCTTTGCGCCGCCCGCTGTCGCAAGACGCACGATCTCACCGGCGGGGAACAGACTGCGGTCGCGATTGGCGGTTTTATGGAAATTCGCAAACAAACGCATTTGATCAAACAGACTCAACGTGTTACCCGACGATGCCCCATCGGTGCCAAGCCCGACCGCAACGCCGCGTTGCAGCATGCCCTTAACCGGCGCGACGCCTTTACCCGCCTTGGTGTTGCTCGCGATGCAATGCGCCACCGCGGCGCCGCGTTGGGCGGTCAGATCAAGATCGGCGTCGGTGGCGTGAATGGCGTGTGCCAGCAGCGTGTGCGCATCCAGCGCGCCGATCTGGTCTAAAAACGCGATCGGCGTGGTGCCCAGGCCCTTAAAATGCGCCATTTCATAATCCATCTCCGCCGCGTGCAGCGTGAAGAGCGTATCGTATTCGACGGCGAGCGCGTGCGCCCTTTGCAGCGCCGCCACGTCACAGGTTGTCGTGCCGTGGGGTGCGATAATGGGGTGAATCCGGCTGCTGTGCCGGTATTTCTCAAGAAAATCCCGCTGATAGTCAAAGCCGCCGTAGGGCTTCGGACTCACGCAGGTGGTCTGGCCGATGATCGTCTCGCCCAGATACCCCCGGATGC
>DALYYK010000140.1:0-6826 GCA_031983305.1 Candidatus Fimivivens sp.
GCATCGCATAGGCGTAATGGCTGCCGATCGAAAAAAGCAACGGCGCGCTTTCAGAGGGGTTAAGCACCTCGTATTCGACCGACAGACCATCTTCCTCAAGCGTATAGTGCAGCCGCAGCTCAAACTCAAACGGGAAGCTGCCGCGCGTAGCGGGGCTGTCGGTCAACAGCAGTGTGACCGAGGCCGCACTTTGCCGCTCCACCTCAAAAATCTGTTCCCGCATAAAGCCGTGCGGTTGCATGCCGTAATCGACGCCCTCATATTGATAGTGGTTTTCCGGCAGCGCGCCGCAGATCGGAAAACAGACCGACGTGCGTCGGGGCCAGACCGCGTCTGAATAGCGCCATGCGTGGTGCTTACCGGTAATTTTGTGAAAAATCTCTTCAATATGCCCGCCGCAGGTAGAGAAAACCACGCGCAGGGTGTGATTTTCAAGTGTGATGTGCCGGGCTGCTTGATGGTTCGACAATGGACTATACCTGAAACAGCCCGGCGGCGCTGGCGTTATCGATGAAAAGATGCCAGTCCGGGTGGGTTTTAAGAATTGTTGCGGGAACCAGAGGGGTGACGCCAAGGGTCAGCGCGTCCTTGACGGCCTGCGCCTTAACGGCGTGCGGTACGCAGGAGATGATGGTCTTGCAGGCCAAAATCTGCTTAACCGTCATCGTGATGGCTTGCTTGGGCACGTCGTCAACCGTTGCGAACCAGCCCTCGCCGACCTGCTGCCGCTTGCACTTGTCGTCGAGATTGACCACCATGTATGCCGCGTCGACCTCAAAATCCGCGGGCGGGTCGTTAAACGCGATATGGGCGTTTTCGCCAATGCCGATCAGCCCGACATCGACCGGTTCTCTTCTGATCTCGTCGGTCAGCTGCGCGATATGCGATGCAATATCCCCCTCGCCGTCGACAAAGAAGGCGTTTTTGAGGGCGACCTGTGTCGTGAATCTTTCTTTTAGATACTTTCTAAAGCTCGCAGGGTGGCTCTCGGGCAGGGCGACATATTCGTCCAGATGAAACATCTCAACCTTGGACCAGTCGACGTTTTGCTTGAGCAGTGCCGACAGCGTCTCAAATTGCGACGCGCCGGTAGACAGCACAAGCCGCGCCTTGCCGTTTGCGGCAATGGCGGCGTTGAGCGCCGCCGCAGCTTTTGCGGCCGCCGCCGCACCCATTTCGGCCGACGTGCTTTTTACAGTAATCGTCATATTCATAGGAATCATCCTCCGTAGGTGGTTTTAAAAACGGTTCCGTCTATAAATAAAAATTTTAAACGGAATCTGATGGGATGCGTCTTTGCTTTAGAAGCGAAAAACCAGCACGGCGCAGCCGGGCTGTCCCTGATAAAATGGTGTCGCTTTATTAGGGCGCACTATTAATGCCGGAAACATAGACCGACTTGATCGAGATATCGTCGTCAAACAGCACCAAATCGGCCCGCTTTCCAACCTCGAGGGAACCGATGATAGCGTCCATTTTCACAAACCGGGCCGGGTTAAGGGACATCATCCGAACCGCCTCCCACACAGGCAAACCGGCTTCATAGACCATCACGCGCACAAGGCGGTCGGTGGTGGCGACACTTCCGGCAAAGCAAGAGCGGTCGGGCATCAGCGCGATGCCGTCTTCAACGATGACCTGCTGCCCGTCCTTTTTAGAGCCCAGTATCGACGGGCCGTCGGGGAGCCCCGCGCCCCGCATGCTGTCGGTGCATAGACAAATAGAATCGTGGGGCTTAAAGCGCAGAATCATCCGCAACAGGTCGGGTGGCAGGTGAATGCCGTCGGCGATGATTTCAAGGGTCAGCCCATCGAGCAGATAACCGCTTTCAACAACGCCCAAGACGCGCCTGCCGTTTACCCGAACAATGCTGGACATCGACGAATAAAAATGCGTCAGATGGGTGATGCCGCGCTCAAACGCTTCGGTCATCTGGTCAAGCGTGGCACAGGTATGCGCCGCCGACAGCAAAATGCCGCTGCCGGCAAGGCGGTCGGCCATCTCAAGCGCACCGGGAAGCTCGGGCGCCAGCGACCACCGCTTGATATGCCCCTTTGCATACGCCAAAATTTTTAAGTAATGGTCGGGATGCGGGTGCATCAGATAGCGTTCATCCTGCGCGCCCTTATGCTCACTGGCAAAATAGGGCCCCTCAAGATGCAGGCCGATCAGATGCGGCATATTTTCGGTGATATTCAGCGCCTGATGATAAGCATCTATCGTGGCATAAAGATCGTCGTCGCCGCTGGTCAGCGTGGTGGGCATCAGGGCGGTGGTTCCGTGGGCCATGTGTGCGCGCGCCGCGCCGATGACATCCGAAACGCTGCCGTCCATAAAGTCGTAGCCCCCGCCGCCGTGGGTGTGCAGATCAACAAACCCGGGCGAAAGATAGAGCCCCTGACAATCCACGATTTCACCCTGGACTGCCGGCGCTTCGCCCATATCGCCCAAGCCGATAATAATGCCGTTTTCTTCGCTCAGAAAGCCGCATTGAACAATCCTGTCCTTGCGGACAAGACGTGCGTTTAGGAATATTTTCACTGATCCACTCCTTTCGGAGCAAAAGGTTGTCGAGTCAAACCTAATATATGCCATCGCTTCTGAAATTGTCAAGCTTATAATCTAAAAGTTAAAATAATAGGGCAATCTGTACAGCAAATGTCAAGTTATTTGATCCCTTTAGCTAATTGAATTCCAAAAAAATGTGTGTTAAATTGTAAAGGAACCCTTAACGTAATCGATTACGTTAACGATTTCAGTATAGGAGCAAAATATGAGCGGTCGAGTTACATTAAAGGATATCGCGTCAGATCTTGGAATTTCCCGCACGGCGGTTCACCGCGCGCTGCATGGCAAGGAGGGCATCAGCGACCAGCTGAGAGCCTCTATTCGCAGCAGAGCTCAGGAGATGGGGTATACGGCCAATTACGTCGCATCTTCTCTCAAGCGCAAGACGGTTCGGCTTGCGGTGGTGCTGCCGCATCGGGACGGCAACGGTCAGTATTACCATAAGTACTTTTGGGATTCGGTCGAAACCTTTCTGCCCGAGGCGGTCAGCCTCAACGCCTCTATCGAATTTTACTCTTTTGAGGAAGATACCGACGAGCAGATCGCCGTGCTTGGCGCTTTGCTTGAGGAGGAGGAGCCGGTTGACGGCCTGTTGACCATGCCGGCCCGGTGCGATTTTACCATGCAGCAGATGATCGAACGATTCGGATACCGTGATATACCGGTCGTTTTGATCGACAACGATCTGCCCGGCTCGCGCCATCTGTGCTGTGTCGCACCCCATGACCATATGACCGGGCGCCTCGGTGCCGAAATATTGCTGGCCACTACCCATCACAAGGGGAAAATTCTTGTCGCCAACGGCAGTGTTGCCAGCGCCTCGCATATGCACAATCTACAGGGCTTTCGCGATTATCTGAAAGAAAACGGCAATCCGTTTGAGCTGCTGGTCATACAGGAATACGGCGATTATGACCGCTGCTACAATCAGGCGCTGCGCTTGTTGGAAACGCACAGCGACATTGTCGCGTTTTATTCGGTTACGGCGCGAAGCACCCTGCCGCTGTGCCATGCGGTTAAGGCGAGCGGATTGGGCGGCGTATTGCGCGGGGTGGGCAGCGACCTGTTCCCCGAATCGGCTCAACTGTTAAGAGACAATGTTGTACAGGCGCTGATTTACAAAAATGCCTTCGACAAGGGTATGCTGGGCTTTCGCATTCTGTTTGATTACGTGGTAAAAAACATCCGGCCCGATAAAAAGCAGGTGACCGTTCCCATCAGCGTCATCATGAAAAACAATCTGCAATTTTTCGAAAAATACCTTTAAGCATGATTCCCCCGGGAAAGTAATAATATTGACGACAATCAGGAGGATTAAGATTATGAAAAAAGTGTTATCGGCTCTGCTCGTCGGTCTCATGGTTCTGTCTGTTGCTGGATGCGGCAGCGCTTCTCCGTCTTCTGTGTCAAGCGCCCCAGCGTCTCAGAGCAGCACGTCTCAGGCCCCCAGTGATACTGTTTTTAAGCTGAAGCTCGCGGAAAATCAACCCGCCGACAACCCGGTTTCAAAGGGCATGCAGAAGTTTGCCGATCTGGTGGCCGAAAAGACCGGCGGCACCGTTACGATTGAAGTGTACCTCGACGCACAGCTTGGCAACGAGAATGAGACAATCGACCAGATACAGGCCGGAACGCTCGATTTTGCGCGTATCAATACCTCCGCTCTGGCTGTCACGGCCGATTCGGTCGGCGTGTTCACGCTGCCTTATATCTTCACCGGCCCCGAGCACAAATACAAGGTGCTCGACGGTGAAATTGGCCAGAACGTCATCAAGGGCCTTGAGCAGTATAACATGATCGGCCTCGAGTATTGGGAAGCCGGTTCACGTAACTTTTACACCACCAAGAAGCCGATCAAGAGCGTTGACGACCTTGCGGGCATGAAGCTTCGTGTGCAGCAGTCGGACGTCGCGATCAAGATGGTCGAGCTGCTCGGCGGCGCCGCAACGCCCATGGCTTACGGCGAGGTTTATCAGGGTCTTCAGACCGGTGTTATCGACGGCGCTGAGAACGATTTCGTTTCATACTACACCTCGGGCCATTACGAGGTCGCGCGCTATTACTCGCTCGATAGCCACATGGCGCCGCCCGCGATGCTGCTGATGGCTAAAAATGTGTGGGAAAAGATGAGCGACAACCAGCGCGCCGCGATTAAAGAAGCCGCCCGCGAAGCGGTTGAGTGGCAGCGCCAGGCGATGAACGACTATCAGAACGAGGCGCGCGCCAAGGTCGAAGCGGCGGGCTGCGAGATTTTTGAGGTTGACGTTGCCGCGTTCCAGGCAAAGGTTGCCGAAATTTATGACAAATATCCGCAGTACGCCGAGGTTATTAAGCAGATTAAGGCGTTGTCTTAATCAAAAATTATACTTAGCCAAAACAGCGGAGAATTCCCCGAGCGGCGTAAGCGCGCAAAAATCCGAAGGCATTTTGGGCGTTTTGACGCGGACTGAACGCTTTGGGAGAAAATTCCCCGAGAATACGGCACTTTAAGAATATCCCGAATTGCTTTTAAAAAACCATCGTGTCAAATAAGCGCTTCGGCACGATGGTTTTTTATTCTCTTAAACCACTATTGGAGGTTTTTCAGGTGAATAATACCGTCCGTGTTGTTCGCAAGACCTTGGACAGAATTATCGATTTTAAGCGGTATATCTGCGCTGTGCTGCTGATTGTTATGACGTCGATTACCTTTGTTCAGGTCGTGATGCGTTTTGTTTTCAGGGCGCCCTTCAGCTGGTCTGAAGAAGTCACCCTAATGTTTTTGGTGTGGTTTGGTTATATCTGTATGTCGGTGGATATTTACACCGACTCTCATGCCGCCCTCTATTTTCTATACAATAAGCTTCCGCCGGCGGCCAAAAAGCTGGCGGATCTGCTCCGTCATGGCGCATTGCTCTGGCTTTTCTGCGAGATGGTGAAATATGGCTGGATCATCACAAAAATGAATCTTCCCAAACCCCAGCCCGCCACCCATTTTTCTCAGGGATGGCTTTTCGCGCCGCTGGTCGTCGGCGGACTTTTTATGGCACTCTATTCGTTGGCCAACCTCTTGACGGCTCTGCTCAAGCCGCTGTCTGAATACCGCCCCAAGGCGGACCACGAAAAGACGGTGGACGAAATGAACATTGAAAGGGGGGGCACCGTTTGAACAGTGTCGTCATGGGCACCACAATCTTGTTTGGCGTTCTGGTTTTTTTAATGGTACTGCGTGTGCCCATTTCGTTTAGCCTTGGCATTTCGGCGCTGGTTACGGCGCTATATCTGGATATCCCGTTTCTAAACCTGTTTCAGAAAATGGCGACCGGCATCACAAGTTTCACCTTTATGTGCGTGCCGTTCTTTATTATCATGGCACAGATCATGACCGACGGCGGCATCTCTGACCGGCTGACAAAATTCTGCAACGTGCTGGTCGGCCGTATGCGCGGCGGTACCGCGATTGTCAACTGCGTGGTTTCGATGTTCTTTGGCGGCATCTCGGGCTCGTCAATCGCCGACGTTTCTTCCATCGGCGCTTTTCTGATTCCCGCTATGATCAAAGAGGGCTATGACGCCGATTACAGCGTCGCGGTTACCTGCACAAGCTCGGTCGAGGGCGTCATTATACCGCCCAGCCAGAACATGATTTTCTATATTGTGGCGGCCGGCAGCGGTCTGTCGATCAGCACCATGTTCATGTGCGGTTATATTCCGGGCATTCTTTTGACGCTGGCGTTGTGCGCATGTTCCTACATCATCGCGGTTAAAAAGAGATATCCAACCTCGCAAAAATGCTCTTGGAAAGAGAACATCCAAATCATCCGAGAGGCTATGCTTGGCCTTGTAACCATTCTGATTGTCGCTGTTGGCATCACGGCGGGTATTTTTACCGCAACCGAGGCCGGCGCAATAGCGGCTGTCTATGCGCTGCTTGTTACCGGCTTGGTCTACCGCACGATGAATTTCGCAAAGCTCATGAACTGCCTGCTCAAGTCGCTCAAAACGTTGAGTACTATCATGGCGATTATTGCTACATCCAGCGCCTTTAGTTATGTGCTCTCTTATTTGAAGGTGCCGTCGAGAGTGGCCGCGGCGCTTACGGCGGTTTCGGGTGAGCCGGCGGTTGTCATGCTGCTGATGGTATTGATGATGATTGCGCTGGGCTGTTTTATGGATATGGGTATTTTGATCATCCTGCTGACCCCCATTCTTTATCCTGTAGCGATGTCTATTGGCTACAACCCCTATCATTTTGGCCTCATTATGGTACTTACGTTGG
>DALYYK010000141.1:0-6784 GCA_031983305.1 Candidatus Fimivivens sp.
CAGATAAACGGTGATTTGACAAGGAGCTATGAAATATGAAACTGATAGAAATGTACGATTTAAATCCGGTCCTAAGAGAACAACTACTTGAAGTTTGGGATAAATCAGTTAGAAAGACGCATTTATTTTTATCCGATTCAGAGATTAAAAATATAGCACAGTATATTCCACAGGCTTTAGGCTCGATAGCGCATTTGATTGTTGCAGTCAATCATGAAAAGAAGCCGGTTGCATTTATGGGAGTTGAAGAAAGAAAATTGGAAATGCTTTTTATTTCTCCTCAATATAGAGGCAAAGGTTTAGGAAAACAGCTTTTACATTATGGTATGGAAAACTATGCTATAAACGAATTAGGGGTGAATGAACAAAATCCGCAAGCAAAAAGCTTCTATGAACATATGGGATTTAAAGTTTATGGAAGAACTGAAACAGACGAGCAAGGAAATCCTTATCCGATTTTGTATATGAGATTGGTCTGACAAATTTTAATTCGTTGGTTGGGCTATGAGTTACTGTTATTTAAAAATCTCTTTTTCATCCTTACAGAGGCATAACTTTCCATCAAAGAAGCGTTATGTCTTTTTTTACACGTAAATATATAGTATCATAAATCAAAAGGGCGTCCCTTGATGAACCCCATTACATGTACAGATTGTTTGAACCGGAGAAGATTATGGATAAAATTGTTTTTAGTGATGTGGACGGTACTTTGCTCAATTCAGAACATAAAATTACAGCGTTAACAGAACAGGCTATTAAAAAGCTAAAGAAAAAGGGTATTCCGTTTGTAATTATATCCGCGCGGAGCCCATCGGGCCTTTACCCCATACTTAATGAATATGATTTTAAATGTCCTATTGTCTCATATAGCGGCGCATTAATTTTAGATGAAAACGGCGATGTGCTTTTTCACAAAGGAATAGATAAATCAAGTGTCAAAAGAATTATAGCGTTTATTGAAAATAATCATTTCGACATGAGCTGGTGTGCGTATTCTCTTAATGAATGGATTGTAAAGGATAAAAATGATTCAAGAATCGTTAGAGAAGAAGCAATAGTTAAAGCAAAAGCCACACAAGGCTCTATTGATTCGATAACAGACAATACAGTCAACAAAATTTTGTGTATATGTAATCCAAAGAAAATAATTGAGATAGAAGAAAAATTAAAAGAAGCCTTTCCGAACTATTCCATTGTCAAATCTTCTGATATTTTATTAGAAATTATGGAAAATGGGGTATCTAAGGCAGACGCCATTCATACATTGTGTTCATTATGGGCTATTCGTTTAGAAAATGCGATTGCTTTTGGTGATAACTATAATGATGTTGAAATGTTAGAGACAGTTGGTCATGGATTTCTTATGGGAAATGCGCTTGACGAATTAAAGAAGAGAATTAAAATACATACCCATGACAATAACAATGATGGGATTTATCACGCTCTTTTGAAAATGAATTTGATTTAAGCAACAAGCAAAGTCTAATTTGGCAGTCAGGCTAAGCAAAATGGTGGCATACTGAGAAAGTCTTTTTGTACTAAGGAGCTATTGATGAATTTTCATTTGCTCGACATGGATAACTGGAATCCAAGAGAATACTATCAGCATTATACAAACGAAGTCGTATGCACCTATTCTATGCCAGCGAATCTGGACATTACAGCCTTAGGGGGTCAAAAGCTTTACCCGGCTATTGCTTTGGCTGCTCACCGATACGGTAAATAAGATGCAGGAGTTTCGCACCGCATTATTGGCAGAGGGCGTTGGACTATACGACAACATGAATCCCTCTTATACGGTATTTAATAAGGAAAACAAGAAATTTTCGGTTATATGGACTGCGTTTCAGAAGGACTACCCGGCATTTCTGCGCGCTTACGAAGAAGACGTTCAGCTTTATTCTTCAGCGGTATCTTTTACCCCAAAGCATGGTAAGCCGAATAATACTTTTAATATTTCCATGTTGCCATGGGTAAAATTTACTTCGTTTAATATCAATGTTTTTGGTGGCGGAAAATATCTTCTGCCGATTTTTATAATAGGCAAAAAGTTTGCTAAAAGCGGAAAGACGATGCTTCCCTTGACCAATTCAAGTTCACCATGCGGTATGTGACGGTTACCATGTGGGGCTGTTTATAGACACCCTGCAAACAAAGATCGCTCAGTTTGATAGATAGGAATCTTGGGGTAGTCAATATGCCAAGGCACTAGGCTTTAATTTGGCGGAGAGGTCATAGATCCGACCTACCATAGCGGAGAAATTTTCTGCCATTGCCATATGTTATACCATCTATAAAATGCGTTATTAAAACGCTTTAACTTGTGTTTTCACACATCTTATGTTAAAATAGCGGTAATCTTAAAAACGAGGTACTAATATGGCTTTTATATTCCTGTAATTCGTCTTTGAAGCAGCGCCCTTGTGAGAGGGCTTGGTATGTTGTGCTTAAAGACATGAATTCACAGGGATGCTTATCTATTTTTGGATACGCCTTGTAGAATGATGCCTTTTTGCACGGACAATGCTGTTTTAAAGCATTGTCCGTTTCTAATTTTTCTATAAGGAGATTTACAATGAATACAAGTTGGAAAAAGCAATTTGCCATTATATATGCCGGGCAGGCATTTTCGCTGCTGGGCTCGGCCGTTGTGCAGTTCGCCGTTATCTGGTGGCTGACCGTTCAGACCGAATCGGCCGTCACGCTGACCATTTCATCAATCGTCACCTTTCTGCCAAACATGCTGATCGGGCCGTTTGCGGGCGTGTGGATCGACCGCTACAACCGCCGGACCGTCATGATTGCCGCCGACGGCCTCGTGGCGCTGTCGAGTGTTATTCTCGGCACGGCGTTTCTGCTGACCGAATCGCCCCCCATCTGGTTTATCTATATCATACTGTTTATGCGCGGCTTAGGCAACACCTTCCACGGGCCTGCCATGCAGGCGGCCATTCCGATGCTGGTTCCGGCCGAAATGCTGACTAAGGCAGGCGGATGGGGCAATCTGATCAACTCCGTCTCCGCAATGCTCGGGCCCGTTCTGGGCGCTGCGGCCATGGGCTTTCTGCCCATTGCGGGCGTGATGCTCATCGACATTTTAGGCGCCGCCTTCGCCATCATCTGCTTACTGTTTGTTTCGATTCCTGACATTCCCCAGACCGGCGAGCGGGTGCATATGCTTTCGGATATGAAGCTGGGTTTTGAGGCCATGCGGGCCAACAAGCCGTTGATGGCTGTATTTATCCCGCTGTTGCTCATGAACATTCTCTACATGCCGCTGGGGTCGCTGTTCCCGCTGCTGGTGCGTACCCACTTTATGGGCGGCGCGTGGCACAACAGCCTTGTGGAGTTTGCTTTTGCAGGCGGCCTGCTGATTTCCTCAATCATCATTGGCATATGGGGCGGCATGCGCAGGCGGTTTTTGATGGCGTCATGGGCGATCGGCCTTTTGGGCATGGCCTCGCTTTTAAGCGGTGCACTGCCGCCGGATGGATTTTGGCTGTTCGTCGTCTGCTGCTTCTTCATGGGCTTTTCGGGCACCTTTATGAGCGTGCCGATTATGGCCTACACACAGGAAACCATTGCCCCCGAGATGATGGGCAAGGTGTTTTCGCTGTTGATGACGGTGATGACGCTGGCCATGCCGGTCGGCCTGCTCGTGGCGGGGCCGGTCAGCGAGGTGGCGGGCGTCGACGCCTGGTTCTTATGGTCGGGTGTCGCCCTGATTGCGACCGGCATTCTCTGCCGCCTGCTGACGCGGCGTTTTGACGCCCAAACCTTAAAGCCGGATGAAAAACCGGCAGCGGAGGCATAACAGCCCGAGGCGGGGTGCACGGAGGCTCCTTTTATACCGCTAATGGAGCTTTAAGATGATTTGCAACATGTGCAAGGTGGCTGGCAAAAGCTGTTCAGGCGATGTCTTAAGCATCGCTCCGCAGAACAAGGGGCGCTTGCGTGCGGCATCCTGCCGCTGCTGGGCGTGACTTTATTCACAACGGGTTTAGCATTGTGAATGTGCCACTAAAAAGCACCGGAGAAACAGCTGTGCAAGCTGCGTCTTCGGTGCTTTTTTGTAAAATACATCGTGCGTTCTTAACGGGTAGACTAAAGGCGCTGCGCTATGGACGCGAAGCTATAGGCCGTTTGCTAGGGGCGTTAACTGTACGCGGCGCATCGGTCTGAGACGTTATTCATATTTGCCGAATCAAGCCGCCTTAGCGTTTTATTGCTGTTTTACAGCAATTTGCCTTACCACGCGGATTGATAACGTCATCTTGCTCGCATGCGGTTGAATTTAAAGGAAGCCCAGCATCCGAATAATAAGTTAAACCGCGATAGTTGGCACATCTTTAGATACCCTATAGTAAGTGCCCTTATAACGTGACCTTTTAATGCGGCGTTGCGGCCATTCTTACTGCTTGGGCGGGAAGATGACGAGCAACATCATCTTAAATGCGTCCTTAGCGTAGACGGCGTGCGGCTTTTTGGCGGGCATAATCAACGTCTCGCCCGCTTGCAGCACGTAGTCGACGCCGTCGACCCACAGCTGCCCGGTACCCTCTAAAACGGTGACCATGGCGTCGCCCTCAGAATCGTGCGCGCTGATTTCCTCACCCTGCGCAAAGGCAAACAGCGTAACGCTGACCGCCTTGTTCTGCGCGAGTGTTTTGCTGACAATCTGTCCGGGCTGCGCCTCTACCTGCGCCGCCAGCGACAGAACCGTTTCGTGCGGTAAATTCTTAATCAAGTTCATGCACCTCGCTGTCGTATTTATTCCGTAATGTCGATTGCGTTCACGGGGCAGCTGTCCCGCGCTTCGATCGCGGTGTCTTGCAGATCGGCGTCAATATCGTCCGACGTGGCTTCGGCCAAACCGGCATCGGTCATGTGGAACACCTCGGGACAGAGGCTCGCACAAAGCCCGCATCCGATGCATGCATCATTAACAAACGCTTTCATAATCATACCTCCTGATTCGATTGTAGTTACACACTGATTTTGTGCCATATCCGCTCTTTGTAACCCTATTATATAAAATTTATTTTCCTTAATCTGTTGTAAAAGCAACAACAATAAAATTTTAGCCTTTGCCGTTAAAGACAAACGACCGTGGCGCACAAAGTGTCGGCCCCCTTCTTCAAAACGACAAGCATTTTGGAGAAGGGGGCCGACAGCAGGAAGAAAAGAGGATTGCAAAAATGAAAAAGGTAAGAGGATATCAGAGCATGACGCCGTCTTTAAAGATGGCGATTTCGCGCGCGCCGCTGCGCTCAGTTGTGGTTTGCGCGCCGCTGGCTACTTCCAGCACATAGTTGAGCAGGCGGTCCCCGGCGTCGTCAAGGTCCTCGCCCTGCGCGACGGTTCCGGCATTAAAGTCTATCCAATTGCCCTTCTTTTCAAAGAGCGGCGTATTGGTTGAAATTTTGATGGTCGGGGCCGGTGCGCCAAAGGGGGTACCGCGCCCGGTCGTAAAGAGCACGAGATGTGCGCCCGCGGCAGTCAGCGCCGTTGCGCTGACCAGATCGTTACCGGGGCAGCTCAGGAGATTGAGGCCCTTTTTGGTGGCAGTGTCACCGTAGTCGAGCACATCGACAATTTGGGCGTTGCCGCCCTTTTGAACGCAGCCGCAGGATTTATCCTCAAGCGTCGTGATGCCGCCGGCCTTGTTACCGGGGCTGGGGTTTTCGTAAACGACCTGCCCGTGGCTGACAAAATAGTGTTTAAAGTCGGAGATCATTTTAACGGCCCGGTCAAAAACAGCCCTGTTTTTGCAGCGGTCGAGCAGAATTGATTCGGCGCCGAACATCTCGGGCACCTCGGTCAGAATGGTTGAGCCGCCAAGCGCCACCAGCCGGTCGGAGAACCGCCCGACCACGGGGTTGGCCGTGATGCCCGAAAGCCCATCCGATCCGCCGCACTTCATACCGACAATCAGTTCGCTGGCGGGGATCGGCTCGCGTGAGAAGGCGGCGGCATAGGCGGCCAGCTCGGCCAGCAGTGCCGAGCCTGCGGCAACCTCATCCTCAACCTCCTGACAGATTAAAAACTTGACGCGGTTGTCATCCCACGCGCCGAGCTCTTCTTTAAATTGCGTGAGCGTCAGGTTCTCGCAGCCAAGGCCCAGCACCAGTACGCCCGCAGCGTTCGGGTGGCGGGACAGCGCGGCTAAAAGCTTGCGGGTCTGGGCATGGTCGTCGCCCATCTGGCTGCATCCGAACGGATGCCCGAAGGCGTACAGCCCCTCGACGGTACCGGTGACAAGATGCTGGTTTTGCTGCACCAGATGCTGGGCGATGCTGTTGACGCAGCCCACGGTGGGGATGATCCACAGCTCGTTTCGGATTGCCGCCCGGCCGTCGGGACGCCGAAAGCCCATAAAGCTTTTGGTCTCAACCTCGGGCAGCGGAAATTGCTTGTGATGGTAGGCATAGTTTTCGGCTTCGGATAGCATGGTTTGCACATTGTGGGTGTGCACCCACGCGCCCGGGCTAATGGCCGCCGTTGCGCGGCCGATGGGGTTGCCATATTTGATGATCAGCGCATTGTTAGGAATTGGCGTCAGCGCCAGCTTGTGCCCCTGTGGAATCGCTTCGGCGGCGGTGACCTGTCGGTTTGAGACGGTCAGCACCTCGCCCGGCTCAATCGGAGACAGCGCGATGGCCACATTATCCGACGGGTGAATCTGAATCAGCTTCATAAGCGGGTCCTCCCGGTTGTTATAGCCTTACAGGCAGTCCTTCATGGCTTGATACATGCCGACGTCTTCAATGCGCGCGAGCGCGGC
>DALYYK010000142.1:0-6757 GCA_031983305.1 Candidatus Fimivivens sp.
ACATAGACCTCGTCGGTGTAGGGCAGATAGAGATATGCCTTGCGCACCAGCGCGTTTTCTTCAACCAGATCGCCCAGCGCGCGGACAATGCGATAGGCCGTGTCGGTATCCAGCAGCGTGGGCGTGATCATGGCGGAGATAAAGTCCCGGGAACCCATGCTGCTGACCATGTTGTTTGCCAGAAGATCAAACACCAGCTCGACATCCGACCCGATGCGCTGCAACTGAAACAGGCTGAGCTCATCGATGCTCTTTTTTTGATTGCGCACAATCAGATTGTTAATGAAGGTCACGAAAATGAGCATCGTGATGATCGAAAGTGCCGTTAAAAGCGCAAGCGTTTTATAAAAAATACTTCTTCGCTTCAAAACGCTATAGGGCGTGTGCTGACTTTTCATGCGCATTCTCCTTACCGCGAAGTAGCTCTATTATACCATGAGCGCAAGCGAATGGATAATTGGCCGTCGCCAATAAGCGGGCCATTAGAATCAAGCGTATAATAGCCGTCTTGCGGCTATTATACCATGAGCGTAAGCAAATGGATAACTGGCCATCGCCGATAAGCGAACCATTAAAATTAAGCGTATATTTAGCCGTCTGGTGGCTAGTATGCCATGCAGCATGGGGACACAATGTATAAGAAGACAGGACGGGCGTCCCATTTCGCCCGTCCTATCTTGTGAAAAAAGGTGTGCCTGTGGATTGCTGTTATTTTCCTAACGCTTTTAGAAAGGTATTGACCGTGTCGTCGCCCAGATCCTGACGCAGCAGCTTTTCAACGGCACCAGCGTTGGCGGCCATTGCCTGAAGTGCGCTGTCGGGCAGCTCAATCAGCGTCATGTTGGCATCAAGCAGGTTCTGGAGATCGGCCTTGGAGCTTTCGGCCATGGCGTTCATTGCAAACATCTTTGCCTCGTCGGCGGCCGCCTGAAATAGCTGCTGATAATCTGTGGGCATGCTGTCGAACAACGCCTTGTTCACGATAAACAGGTTGGGGTAGAGAATATGGTGGGTGTTGATCACATATTTCTGAACCTCTTGGAAGCCTGCGGCGAAAGCGGTGTCATAGGGGTTCTCCTGCGCGTCGACCAGCCCCTGTTGCAGCGATAGATAAAGCTCGCCAAAGGCGACGGGAGTGGGGTTGACGCCTATGCTTTTCCAGAAGGCGATGTGGTACTTGTTTTCCAGCGTGCGCAAATTCAGACCCTTAAAATCGGCCACCGTTCTCATCTCGCGGTTGGAGGTCATCTCGCGGAAAGAAGCTGCCTGCGCAAAGCTCATGAACTTATAGCCGGCCTTTTCAAACGACTTGGTGAGCAGAGCGGAATAATCGCTGTCGTTGAGAACAGTATCGATCTGCGCCTGATCCAGCCCGTAGAAGGCATAGGGCAAATCGAGCATGGCCAGCTCTGGAATAAACGAGACGGCGGGCGCGGGCTGGAAGATCATGCCGCCGATATCGCCGTTTTGCAGGCTTTGGAGCATCTCACCGTAGGTGCCCAGCTGGGAGCCGGAGTAAACGTCGACGGTGATTTTGCCGCCGGATTTTTTCTCAACAAGACGCTTGAATTCGAGGCAGTATTTGTCACCGATCGAACCTTCGGCGGCACCGTGGCCGAATATGTAGTGGAAGGACGGCCCGTCCGGGGCCGCGGCGCCGGAACCGGCAGCGAGGGAGCCGGTAGAAGCGCTGGGCGCGGTGGCTGCCGGTTGGCCGCCGCAGGCGGACAGCACCAGCAAAATGGCGGTGGCAAGAGTGGCCGCGAGAACCTTTTTCATCTTCTGATTTCTCCTTTTTGTTATTTTATCAGCATAAGACTCAGCTGTGGAACAAAGGTGATAATCAACAGTGCAATCATAAAAAAAACGATCAGCGGCAGCGCCTTTTTGCCCACCATCAAAACGGGGGTGTCAATCATCGGCGACACCACAAAAATATTGAGGCCAAATGGCGGGGTCACGAGTCCGACCGCAAGGCAAACCACCATAATAACGCCAAAATGAATAGGATTGATGCTGTAGAGTTTGAGGGTCGGCAGCAAAATCGGCGCCATAATGACGATGGCGGGGCCGGTGTCCATGACCATGCCCAACATGAAAAAAAGCACCACAATAAACAACAGTACCGCCAACCCTGACGTAAAGGTGGAGGCCATATAGACCGAGATGTTTTGCGGTACCCTCAACAGCGCCAGAACTCTGCCAAAGGCGTTTGCCAGCGCCAGAATAAAGCAGATGGGTGCGTAGCCGCGCACCGAGGACAGAATCAACGGCCAGATGTCCCGGTACTGCATCGAGCGATAGACATACAGACTGATGATAAGCGAATAGACAACCGAAATGCAGGCCGCCTCGGTGGGCGTAAAGACGCCCGAATAAATTCCACCCAGAATAATGACAGGGGAGAGCAGCGCCCAGAAACTTTCCTTTAAGATTGAAAAGAAGCCCTGCGCTTTTAACGCGCTGTGGTTTTCGGCGATCTTTTGTTTATCTTCACCGCGCATTTTGCAGTAGATGATCGCGTAGGCCATAAGCAGCAATCCCACAATAATACCTGGGAGAATGCCGGCTATAAACAGGTTGCCGACCGAAGCCCCGGTTGCCAAGCCGTAGAGCACGAAAGGAATACTCGGCGGAATAATGACGCCCAGACTGCCCGCCGTTGCAATCAGCGCGCCGCAAAACACCTTATCGTAACCAAGCTCGATCAGAATAGGAATCGTCATGGCGCCTACGGCCGCTGTCGTCGCCGGGCCGGAGCCAGAGATGGCGCCGTAAAACAGACAGGTAATAACCGCTGCGCAGGGCATTCCGGCTGTGCGCCTCCCGATGAAATAGGCGAACACGTTGAACAGCTTTTTGGAGATGCCGCCCCGCGCCATCAGCACACCTGCAAGGATGAACAGCGGTACGGCCAGAATAGGCGTGCTGTCTGCGCCGCCGAATATGGCGCGGATAACCGCTTCATAGGAGGTTGAACCGGCAGCTCGCGTCAATGTTGGCCAGATTGTCGAGATGCCAAGCGCCGTGACAATCGGCATGCCCACGGCAAGTCCGATCAGGAAGATGATAAAAATTGCAGCACCCAAGTCGGTTTCCTCACTTTCACATTAAAATACGGAGCTATTCCAGAACTTCATGCTGTGCCGGGCTGAACTCAGGTGTTTTACCGGTCAGACCCCAATAGAGCTGTTGGATGCTGCGTAAGGAGGCCAATGTGAAGCCGACGGGAATAATAATGTAAATCAGATACATGGGCAGCTCCAGCGCGGGGCTTGTTTGTCCGCTGGTTTTTACTTTTAGCATCACAAATATGGCATAATAAGACATAAAAGCGTAAAACGCCGCGGAGAGTAGCTGAATCAAGGCCTCTGTCAAGTGACTCAGAGATCGGGGCAAAAGGTTTAAGAGCAGATCGACACGCAAAATGGTTTTGTTGCGGACAGTGTATCCGATGCTCAGTAGCACCGTCCATATATACAGATATCTGGCCAGCTCCTCCGGCCAGGACAAGGACAGCTTTAGCACTCGCATGACAATCTGAAGTGTCAAAATGACGGTAATACCAATCAGCAGCACACCCATACCGTACTCCTCCAAATGCGCCTCTACTTTTTTGATCCGCTTCATAAGGCGAATTTTCCTCCCTTCTTTATTCGTTGCACACGGGTTAACATCATCTCAGAAACCGTTTGTGTCATTAAAATCCCCTCTTCTCTTTTGTAGGGGCCCGAATTTTAAAACGGTCTTAATGCAGATGATTTTGTGTATTACTGCCAATAATATATAATTCAACACGGGGGGTGTCAATTAAAAATGCTGAACAATACTTACTAATTATAAATAATTCTTTATATATCCGTTTCTTTGTTAAGAATCTATAATAAATGTGCAGACTGTTTTAGGTGTTGGCGGCGGATTTTATTTATATTCTTTATACTGGAGATTTAAACAGAACGCATCGATTCTCCCGGATGGGCGGTAATATATTTGAAGATATCCGTCGGGTCTATAAGGTAGTGGCCATATTCAATATTTCAAATGAACGACGGGCTTAAATGAAGGGTACGCATATGACGGTGTTTTTTAAAGTGGTTTTAGCTGTCATGTTTTATGCGTGTGACCGGCGTTTTGGCGGCCGGTTATCCGCCGGTGCGTCAAAAGCCTTGTCTCATCGGTAATCCGCCGGTGCGTCAAAAGCCTTGTCTCATCGGTAATCCGATCACGCCTGATATTCCAAACTATTCCCATCTCTTACTACGAACAATTGTTCACTTTTGGGGTTTATTCCTATTTTATTTTGTGGTATAATAGCCGCAAGACGGTTATTATATCGAGATTATGTACAACGGCTCGTCCCTTAGCGGGGCAGTTATACTATTCGATTGGTGCTTATGGTCAAATAACTGCAAGACGCCTATTATTATACTGAGGAAGGCGCTAGACGCGGCCTGACCTATATAGGTGATGTCTGTTTGATGGGACAGCCTTGGCGGCTTTCAATAATAAGAACATGTAAAGGAACGGAGCAATGGTAGAGCAACGAAAATTTGAACTGGTTTCTCCTTATAAGCCCACGGGTGACCAGCCGCAGGCAATTGCGCAGCTTGTCGACGGACTCAACGCCGGCAAGCATGAGCAGACGCTACTCGGCGTAACCGGTTCGGGCAAAACCTTCACCGTTGCAAACGTCATTGCGCAGGTGAATAAGCCCACGCTGATTTTAGCGCACAACAAAACACTGGCGGCTCAGCTCTGCTCGGAATTCCGCGAGTTTTTCCCCAATAACGCCGTCGAATATTTTGTCAGCTACTACGATTATTATCAGCCGGAGGCGTATATTGCCTCGACCGATACCTATATTGAGAAGGATTCGGCCATCAACGACGAGATCGAGCGGCTGCGCCACTCGGCTACCGCGTCGCTGAGTGAGCGCAGCGACGTCATCATTGTGGCGTCGATTTCCTGCATCTACACGCTGGGCGACCCGATCGACTACCACAACATGGTCATCTCGCTGCGCAAAGGGATGGAAAAGGACCGCGACGCGCTGCTCTCAAAGCTGGTCGAGCTGCAATACGAGCGCAACGACGTCAACTTTGTGCGCAACAAGTTTCGCGTACGCGGCGACTCGGTCGAGGTATTTCCATCTTACTACACCGATACCGCCGTTCGAATCGAGTTTTTCGGCGACGAGATCGACCGCATCAGCGAGATCAACGTCGTGACCGGCGAGGTGAAGAATTTTATCACCCATATCGCCATCTATCCTGCCTCGCACTATATCGTCCCGCGCGACAAGATGATGGTCGCGCTCGACGAGATACGCCACGAATGCGATGAGCGTGTGCACTTTTTTCAGACGAACAACAAGCTGATCGAAGCGCAGCGCATTGCCGAGCGCACGAATTACGATATCGAAATGCTCAGCGAAATCGGATTTTGCAAGGGTATTGAGAATTACTCGCGCGTCATCGCCGGGCGTGAGCCGGGCAGCAAGCCCTTTACGCTGTTTGATTACTTCCCCAAAGATTTTTTGTTCGTCGTTGACGAGTCGCACGTCACGCTGCCGCAGGCGCGCGGCATGCTGGCGGGCGACCGCGCCCGCAAAAGCAGCCTGATCGATTTCGGCTTTCGCCTGCCGTCGGCGCTGGACAACCGCCCGCTCTCGTTTGAGGAGATGTATGAGAGTATCAATCAAGTCATTTTCGTCAGCGCGACGCCCGGCGCGTTTGAGCTGCAAAAGAGCGGCGCACCGGTCGAGCAGCTAATCCGCCCAACCGGCCTTCTCGATCCGATTATCGACGTGCGTCCGGTCGAAGGGCAGATTGACGATCTGCTGTCGGAAATCAATGTGCGCGCCGCCAAGAAGGAGCGCGTGCTGGTCACGACGCTCACCAAGAAGATGGCCGAGGATCTGTCCACCTATTTGGATAACGCAGGTGTCAAAATCCGTTATATGCACCACGATATCGACACGATGGAGCGCATGGAGATCATCCGCGACCTGCGCTCGGGCGAGTTTGACGTGCTGGTCGGCATTAACCTGCTGCGAGAGGGGCTTGATATCCCCGAGGTATCGCTCGTCGCGATTTTAGATGCCGACAAAGAAGGCTTTTTGCGCTCTGAAACGTCGTTGATTCAGACCATCGGTCGCGCCGCCCGAAATTCCGAAGGGCACGTCATTATGTACGCTGATTCGGTCACGCCCTCGATGGAGCGTGCCATTACCGAGACAGTGCGCCGCCGCAAGCTTCAGGAGCGGTACAACGCCAAGCATCACATCACGCCGACGACCATCAAAAAGGACATCCGCGATATCCTAGAAATCTCAAGTCGCGAGACGGTCGAAGGAGAGACGAAGCCCAGAAAGCGCATGTCTGAAAAGGACCGTCAGGCGCTGATCATCCGCCTGACCAATGAGATGAAAAACGCCGCCAAACTGCTCGAATTTGAGCACGCGGCCTATCTGCGTGATAAGATCAAGCAGCTCAAGGAGGGTAAAGCATGAACGCTTTACAGAGAATAATTGCCTTCTTGTTCCTCATTATGCTGCTATTCGGCTGCGTCAGGGGGCAGATATCCGGCAGCATGGCATCGGAGTCGCCGTCGTCTTCTGCGAAGGCCGAAAGCCAGCCTTCTGCCATCTCGTCGCCGCCTGCCGAGCTGAAAATACCGCGAACGGTCAGAATATATCGCTTTTTTGACGACGGGCAGCTCTACGAGACCAACGAAACCGCCTATTCGGGCGAAGAGA
>DALYYK010000143.1:0-6752 GCA_031983305.1 Candidatus Fimivivens sp.
CAAGGTTCAATTCGCCCATGCTCTCGGATATCACCAGAGGGCTGATCGGCGTACTGCGCGGGGACGACGGCGGGATGTATTTTCAGATGCTGGCCCACGATATGAAACAGCTGGAGCTTCAGCGGCTGAAAGCGCAGGCCATGAAGATCCCGCCGAAAATCCGGGTGTTCTCCTTTGCCATGCTCATGTGCTTTCTCATGACCTACATGGCGATTATTGTCTATGAAATCATCACATCCCTTTCCGGGATGTTCTAACAGGGAGGTGTAAACCAGATGACAGAACAGGAAATGATGACGCTTCTGCGGAAAAAGCTGGACAGAGGCATGGCGCAGTATCGAAAGGAATGGCAGCAGAAACCGGCCTCTGAGCTGGTAGAGCTGGCGAGTGAAATTGCCGCTGTGAAGTTTGTGTACGGAGAATTATCCGGCAGCAGCTATTCGGCTGACTATATGGAATACCTCCTGCGCTTCGAAAACCCGCTGGAGGTGGTAAAGGATCAGTGGATATCCGAGCAGACCGTGGATTTCAGCGAGGAACTCACCCATGCCCTTTGGACGCTGTGGGACAAGGGCGAATCGGAAGCAGAGTATACCCTCGACCCGGAATATGCGCCTGTTTCTGCGGAGGAAGTGAGAATCACGGTGCGGGAATTTATTGAAGCGCACCCGAACGCAGCGTTTGACATGATGACGCCCGGCGGTTATGTGTACCTGACGCCGGAAACTGCACAGCTTCTGCTCTCCGGCCAGAGTGTGAAAGGAAACCCCGGCAGCGCTGAATTTGCCAGAGATGTCCCCGCGGATGAACTGCTGGAGCAGGAGATTTGCACTGCTGATTTCAGCAAGGGCGCATGGCGTATCTTAAGTGACCACAACCCGGAACCCCGGCAGGAGCAGGGGCCCTTTGAGCGGGGGGTGACCATGTGCTGAGAAAAATCCTGAAAAACAAGCGCGGCGAGGGCTATATCGACGTGGCCGTGCTGGTGCTGTGCGCCATGCTGGTTATTGCCCTTGCCGTGAAGGTGTTCCCCGTCTACATCCAAAAGCAGCAGCTGGACACCTTCGCCACGGAGCTCATCCGGGAGGCCGAAATTGCCGGACAGGTGGGCAGCGAAACCAGCCGCCGTGAGCAGCTTCTGCGGGAAAAGACAGGGCTTTCTCCCAGCGTGGAATGGTCTGAAACCGGCAGAATCCAGCTCAATGAGGAAGTCACGGTAACGGTCACCTACCAAACCAACATCGGGCTGTTTGGCGGCTTCGGCTCGTTCCCGATTACGCTGAGAGCAGATGCGGCGGGAAAGAGCGAGGTTTACTGGAAATGACGGATAAAATCAAGCAAATTTTACGGAGAAAAGACGGTGCGGGCTTTCCTCTCATTATCGCAATTACCCTGTCGCTGGTCATGATCTTCACGGGCATTTCAGAATACTTCCGTCTGATGATTGTGGCGCAGGGTGTGCGGGATGCAGTGCAGGCCGCCGTCATCTCCACCGTGGTGGAGAATTACGATGATGTGTACCACGGTGTGCGGGAGGGCTATTCGGGCGCTTACCAGCCCTATGCCGGAGATTTCGAGGAAAGTCTCGATTACGGCGATATTTATGACCGGCTGGACAACATCCTTGGACTCTCTTATAGCAGCGGATACCATGAAAAGCGCACGCCGGACGGCAAGCTGGAGTTTAAGGTCTGGAATCTGGAGGTGGACATCCGAAACGCGCCTCTTGCATCGGGTGACCAAGCTTCCGCCCGTTTTGAAGCGGACAGCACCATTCTGCTGGAGGTTCCCGTATCCTTTGGCGGGAAGCTGCTGCCGCCCATGACCATCAAGGTCAAGACCAGCGCCGGATACACGCCTAAATTTTGACTGTTATCAAAAAGTTTTCTATAATAACAGTAGACTTCCGGAAACGTTCATGGTAGGGTGTGAAATAACAAGAGGCTTATCAAAATATGGTAAATAGGAGGATGCTCTTATGAAAAATATGAATCCCAAAATGAAGAAGTGGCTGGCTGTCGCCGGGGGACTTGCCCTCTGCGTGATACTGGTGGTGCTGATCGGGCAGCGGTTCCAGACACCCAATCCGGTGGATGCGCCCCTCCCGTCCCAAAGCTCCGAGGTGAGCGATGTGACGGTAGACCCGTCCGGGCCGGACAGCACAGAGAAAGAAAAAGAGGTCACCGTAACTCCGCCCGATACCACCCAGCCGGTGAGCACCGACAACGGCGCGGTTTCCAGCGGCACGGAGCAGACCATTCAGGGCGATGTGAGCAAGCCGGAATATACCGAGGAACAGCTTCAAGACCCCACACAGAAGCCCAACGGCGAAAAGGTCACCGAGCCTCCCGCGGCAGTCGACCATGACAAGGGGGAACAGCCGAAGGAAACCCCGAAACAGGAATCCTCCTCTAAACCCAGCAATGGCGGAAACAGCATTCCTGGCTTTGATAACGTGCCAAACTTGGGCGAAAATCAAGTGATTGAGGGAAAAAGCGATGGCGACATCAACAAGCAAGTCGGTACGATGGACTAAAACTTAATACAATATATCCCAAGAGCACGGTTGAAAAATACCGTGCTTTTATTTTGCAAAAACACAGGAGGGCAAAATGAAAAAATTACTTTTGAGAGCCCTGCCGCTGTTCCTCGTTTTGTGTCTGCTCTGCCCGATGACTGCGCTTGCCGACACCGGCGGCAGCGGAAACATTGACGGCGGTGGCGGCGGGATGGGTCAGGGAACCAGCACCAATTCATGGAGTCCCGGTAATGAAGGTGTACGTGTCACGGTGGTTCGCGCAAGCGACCATGCGGTAGTTACTACTCCCATTGATTTAAGCAATAAGTCCCCATCATCTTCGATTTATCATTTCGGAAAGGTCAGCAAAATACAGTACAACAATGGCAGGAACTTGCAAGCTGTCCAAGGCGGTTATACCACCATAAAACCACCTCAGGCAATTCCAAAAGTTATCAGTACCAATGGCAGCAATAATATTGATGCACTCAAGAAATACTTTTGCTCTGAGTTTTTGGTGCAACTCATCGCAAATCACACTGGCATGGACTACGATGTTCTGATTGGCGGTGAGTACAAGTTGCTCCTTGAACCCTTTGCCTTTTATAAATTTGAGGGCAATATGTTTGCCACCACCGCTACTGAAGCGGCGCTCTATGATGAGCAGACCAGCGGCCTGTTAAGGCGGCGCATGGTATCCCTAACCCACAAGAATCTGCCGCTGGCCATGTTCCTGGAGGTAAGCGATCTCGGCTATCCCGCATGGGGAGGCAGCAAAACCAGCGCCGCCACCAATGCGGATATCAAGTCCAGCCTTGGGCTTGGCATCGTCCGCTTTGAGGAAAAGCCGGAGGAACCGCAGATTGACGCCTACGATTATGAGTACCGGGTCAACACCGACGTCATCACGGCGGTGCGCATCAGCGGTGGCCAGTCCGACCCTGACAGCCCCACCCGTGTCAGCTTCAACATTGGCGGCCAGACCTACAACGTGGGCAATGTTTATTACCCTGAAGGCGACAGCCAGCTTGCGTGGGTGAAATGGAGAACCCCTGATACCGAGCAGAACATGACCATTGAAGTGACGGTGTCCGGCCCCGGCAGCACGGCGAAAACGACCCTCAACGTAAAAATCGTTGACCTTGATAAGAACCCGCCACCCAATCCCGTAGCCGATGACCGCAATGACAGCTTCTCCCGCACTTCTGTTCCAAGCAGAGCGGTGAAAAGCACGGCAAGCTGGAGTGTCTGGCGCCCGTGGTGGCAGGAATATTGGGTATGGCATGGGGATGATGAGGACGGATACTGGTGTGACCATGGATGGTGGGAATTTGATCTGGATCGCTACAGCGCCAGTCTGACCGCAGCCATGAGCATCCAGTGCGATGATAAAAATCCCACCGCCAGCGGAAGAGTTATGAAGTCAGGATACGGTATCAACCAGACCGTCACCGGGAGTGTCAGCTCCAGCCAAAGCTCGGCGGTTACCCAGCCGCAGAATGCGGTCAGCTATTTCCCTGAATTCGGCTACGAAGCCTACTGGCGGCTCTTGGATCGTATGGGATCGGGGCGGTTTGAATTTCAGAAAAATCCCTATTCCACCTACAAGAATCGGACTCATTTCAGCCCCATCTGGATGCTGGACGGCGCCTATACCGTCAACACATGGCTCATAGATGCGTGGACGCCCGATGGGATGCTGTCCGCCAACCTGACCGACAGCCTGACTATCCGCGGCAATCTGTGGCAGGATTGGCACGCCGGTCCCATCCAGCCGTAAAGGAGGGACGAGGATGGCATATGAACGCATTGAGGCTCCAAAAGGCAGCGTGTACCACTACACAAAAACGGATCGGCTGGAGGCAATTCTCAAGGATGGCCGCATCCGGCGGTTCGGAGATCGGGAGTGCTGGTTCTGCACCTCTCTTGCAGATACCCTGCGGCTTATGGAAATGACCGTCATGCAGGAGGGGCATCCTTACGTGGATGTGCAGGGCTTCTGGCGGAAATACCCCGCTTTTGTGCCGGAGGATTATGTGATTCTCCAGCTGGAGCCGCGCTATCAGAACGGCGATTGGGTGCGCTGGAATCAGGAGCTGCCGCCCGGCTGTTCCGCTGAGCTCCTTGCACAAGCGAAGGAATTCAGTGCGCTGAAAAAAGGATTTCGGGGCGACCTGAAGTTTTACCAAAACCCGCAAGTGCTTGCGGTAGCTCCGCTTTTGGAGGAACAGACTCCGGGCATGGACATGACCATGCAGCTATAAAAACAGAAAAAGAACAAGGCGGCGGGAGCGATCCTGCGGCCTTGTTCCTCATTTCGGAAAGGTGGTCTTTATGAAAAGATATAAAAAAATCGCGCTGGCACTCACGCTCGTTCTCATGGTAAGCCTGCTGTTTGGCACAACCGCTTTTGCGGCAAACGGCGACGTGGCCGGGGCGATTGAGGGAACGTGGAACGATGCCTCCGGGCAAATCAAGACGGTGGTCAACAAGGTGGTGTTCCCTGCAATCGACTTGATTCTGGCGGTGTTTTTCTTTGCCAAACTTGGGATGGCGTACTTCGATTGTGCGCCCGTAACGGCGATGTAATAATTCTGGACTTGGCAATCCAGCGGGTAAAAGCTCATTTGCCCGTCATCAACCGGCTTACCTGAGAGGGAAACCTCATAGGGGAAAATAGCACACCGGTAAACCCATGAGTTGGGCAGTTGTCAGCCCACGACTGAATGGGAAGATGAAACAGATGATATGAGGATAAAAGCCATACTGCCTGAAGCGCAGTCCGAGAGGTTTATGTAGGAACTTTGGCGAAAGACAGCTATCGCCATACCGCACAGCCACAATACATTAGTCGAGTATATGTGGGTGAGCTTCTGTGTGGCTCAACTCCGTATGGAGAAAAGGACGGAAACGCTATCCGACAATCATCTACGCTATTATTACATTGCTAAACGGGGATTGCCTAACCCGAAATGCCGGAAATCCGGCTATGCGTAATGCCTTTGTGGTGATAAATTTCAAGGCTTTGCCAAGAAAGATGACGCTGAATATTCGGCATGGCAACGGAGCCGCCGTAGTAGTCCGAGTGCGGTAACGCCGCATACATGGCGAAGGGCGGCAGCTTGTTATCTTAACAATAGAGAAAGGAAGGTGTGTGATACACCATGAGAAATCCAATCAATATGTTAAGCAGTTTACAGAACCACAGTAGTGACAGGTCGTATACCTTTGAACGGCTCTACCGCAATCTGTATAACCGTGAGCTGTTTTTGCTGGCTTATCAGAATATCTATGCCAGCCAAGGGAATATGACAAAAGGCACCGATGGAAAAACCATCGACGCAATGAGCCTGAATCGCATTGATGGCATGATTGCGAGCCTAAAGGACGAGAGCTATCAGCCACAACCATCAAGAAGAACCTATATCCCAAAGAAAAACGGAAAAATGCGTCCGTTGGGAATCCCTTCTTTTGACGATAAGCTGGTACAGGAATGTGTGCGGCTCCTGCTGGAAGCAGTATATGAGGGCGGTTTTGCGAAAACCTCGCATGGCTTTCGCCCAAAACATAGCTGCCATACGGCACTTAGTCAAGCACAGGTCTGTTTTACTGGCGTGAAGTGGTTTGTTGAGGGAGATATTAAAGGCTTCTTTGACAATATCAATCATGAAGTCATGATTGGGATATTAGCGGAACGTATCAAAGATGAAAAATTTCTGCGTCTTATCCGCAAGTTTCTAAAGGCTGGATATTTAGAGGATTGGCAGTACCATAACACCTACAGCGGTACGCCGCAGGGCGGTATCATCAGCCCCATTCTTGCCAACATCTATCTGGATAAATTGGACAGGTATATGGAGGAACTGAAAAAGCGGTTTGATAAGGGAGCTGTCCGTGCTGTCTATCCTGAAACCTATGAGCTGGAGAAAAAACGTGGGGTGCTTGCCAAGAAATTGCGCAACACCAATTCAGAGGAAGAAAAGCAGGTGCTCACAGAGAAAATTCGTGAGATTGACCGTAAAAAGCTGACGATTCCTTATTCCGACCCGTTTGATACCAGCTTTAAGCGACTTCAATATGTCCGTTATGCTGATGATTTTCTTATCGGCGTTATTGGCAGTAAAGAGGACGCAATCGCAATAAAGGAACAGGTAAAGGCTTTTGTTGCTGACACGCTGATCTTAGAGCTGTCAGATGAAAAAACGCTGATAACCCATTCCGAAAAAAGAGCAAG
>DALYYK010000144.1:0-6748 GCA_031983305.1 Candidatus Fimivivens sp.
GGTGCGCCGCCAGATTGTCAACATGTCGGTGGCGGATATGTTTAATGTTTACCTGTTCCCGCACGATTTGCCGGTGAATCTGGCCAGCCCCGGCGACCTTGACCGGCTGCGGCAGGTTTTTGCCGGGCGGGCGCTGTACCTTGCGGTGGGCAGCGACGTTGTGGCCAACGCGTCGTCCTATAAGGCTGCCGCCGCGCCGGGCTGTGTGCAGGAGATGAACCACATCGTGTTCCGCCGGGTCAGCAGTGCCGACGGCCCCGAAACCGAGGCCGACCTGCACTGCATCAAGGGCGAGGTGCTGCAATTGCAGCTGCCGCCCTATTTAGAGGATATCAGCTCGACGAGAATCCGCGAGAACATCGACCTCGGGCGCGATATCTCAAACCTCATCGACCCCACCGTTCAGGACTATATTTACCGCAACAGCCTCTATCTGCGTGAACCGCAGTATAAGCGGCTTTATCACTCCGGATATCTTGACTTTTCGCCGACCTGCCCCCCCGACGACACCCTGCGCGGCAAACTGCTGGCCGCCGTTTTGACAGACAACAGCTCCCCGCCCCGCTTCGATGCGCAGGACGATGTGATCGTCCTGTACGACACCGAAAGCGGCGCGCGGATATTGGGCTATCTGACGCTGCGCGTCGTCAGCGCCATCGATCTGTACGACGCGCTTGAGGATGTGAGGCTCACGAATTATGTGCGCGCACACACGGCGGGACGCATTCTGCTGCTGACCGGGCTGCATTTGGTGCGCAACACCAACACCGGCTATAATATCGGCCAGCTGCTGATGACCGAGGCGCTCTCCCGTGCGATGGCCGAGGACTGTGGTTATGCCGTTTATTACCCGGGCAATTGCGAACAGGATGTCGCCACCGTCACGTTGCTGCGCCATCAGGGCTTTGTCCCGGCGCAGGCCGAGAGCGATCGGCCGCTGCTGCTCGTTGATATGCGTTCGCCCGTCGTGCTGATTCAAAACCTCGCGACCACGCTCAAAGAACCCTTTTCATCAAGCGCCAGCATCTTAGAGGCCATCCGGCAGGCGCATATCCGCATGCAGGAGGCGCTGACCGGGCTCTATCCCGGCACGCTGATTCTGTCGCTGAACGCCGAGGTTATCTACCACCGGTTGGTGCGCAAGATCGTCGAGGCTAATAAGGTGCCCGCCCAGCCGGTCGTCCCGCGGGTGCTGGGCCAAAAAATGTGTGTGCCGTTTGGCAAGATTTTGCGCGGCAACGCGATTCCGAATACCGTCACCAAGACGATTCACACCGACAAGGTCTTTGCGCAGGACCTGCGCTCCTTTACGATCGAGGCTTTCCCGGGCTATGCCCCGCTTGAAAGTCAGATACGCACGATCAAATCCTTTGGCCGCCCCGCCATTTTGGTGGATGATATTTTACACTCGGGCAACCGCATCAACGCCCTGTCGCCGTTATTCGAGCATGAGTCTATTGCAATAGACCGCGTGCTGGTCGGCGTCATGAGCGGCAGGGGCCGCGATCTGATGCGCACTAAGGGTATGAAAGCCGACTGCGTCTACTTTGTGCCCAACCTGCGGGCCTGGTTTGTCGAGTCTACGATGTATCCGTTCATCGGCGGCGACACGGTGGGGCACGACGAGCCCTCGGTACCCGGCCTAACCTATGCTATCAATCTCGTATTGCCCTACGCGTTCCCCAAGTTTTATAAGGAATGTGACCGTGGGGCGGTTTTTAAATTCTCTCAGGTGTGCATCGAGAACTCGCGGGATATTATTCGGGTGCTAGAGAGCGATTTTAGAAAACGGTTTGCGCGCAACCTGACCCTTTCGCGCTTAAGCGAGGCGGTCATTCTGCCGCTCTCTCCCGACAAGGGCAGCTGCCTTTACTATGATCCGAATCTGCCTGCCTCGGATTATCTTGAAAACGACCTAAAAATGCTGATGCGTATGCGCGATGTATTGGAGTGATGAACATGTATTATTATCAGGAAAACGGCCAGATCTACGCGGCGCTGACCGCCGATTTGCCGCTGCAACAGACCGCGGCCCCGACGCCTGAAACACCGATGACCTTTCTGTTTGACGCGCCTCCCCAAGCCCGGCGGGCCGCGTTCTGTGTGTCCGACGCGGGGCAACTAACCGCGCCCGAATCGGTCGCGTGGCTCGACCCCGCCCGGATTACGGGCGACCCGACGCCGGCGCCCGCCGACATCTTGGACCGCATCGGGCGGCGAACACTGCGGGCCGTCAATATCCGGCATCCGCGTTGGCGCGAGGCCGCCGGTCTGTCGGTCGTCAAGCCCGGGCGCAGCCATGTAAACCTGCTCGCGGTCGGCGATGTGGGCGGCACGCTGCTCACCGGCCTAAAGCTCTTAGGCGGCGACTGCATCGAATCGATCGGTATCTGCGACCTAAACCCCGCCACCGTCGCCCGCTGGACGGCCGAGATGAGCCAGATTGCCTGGCCATGGGATTATGACGCGCTGCCCGATGTGCATCCTGTTGAGATGGCGCGGCTGTTTGACTGCGACGTGTTCATCTTTGCGGCCACTAAGGCGATTCCCGCCGTCGGCAGCGAAGTGAGGGATGTACGTATGGCGCAGCTTGAGGCCAACCGCGCGATTGTCGCGCATTATGCCAAAATGGCGCGCGCTGTAAACTTTAAGGGATTGTTTATGGTGCTGTCCGACCCGGTCGACCAGTTATGCAAGGCGGCCTATCTTGCCTCAAACGAAGGTGCAGACGGCGATTGGGACGGGCAAGGCCTGCTGGCTGAGCAGGTTCAGGGCTTTGGCCTCGGGGTCATGAACGCCCGCGCCGCCGCGCTGGCGAAGGAGCAGGAAAAATTCCGCAGCTTTTTGACCGAGGGGCGCAGCTTTGGCCCGCACGGCGAGGGGCTGGTGATCGCCAACTCGCTGACGGCTTATGACGATGCCCTCTCACGTGAGCTGACCGAGCTGGTTAAAACGGCCAACCTTCGCATCCGCGAGATCGGCTTTAAGCCCTATGTGGCCCCGGCGCTCTCCTCGGGTGTGTTCCAGCTGCTGCTGACGCTGCGCGGGCAGTGGCATTGCGGCTCGGTATGTCTGGGCGGCATCTGGTTTGGCTGCCGCAACCGCTTTACCCCCGCCGGAATTGAAACCGAGGGTCTGGCGCTGCCCGACGCGCTGTTTGATCGGCTGCTCGAAACGCAGCAGACGCTCGCTGCAATCCTTTAAGGAGATGGTTCGATGTCGGAGCAAGAACGAAGCCTGACCGTTGTCTGTTCCCAAGAGGCTGTTGACGGCCGCTTTGCCGAGACGCTAAAAATGGCGCTCAGCGGCTGCCGCACTGAATTTGTTACGCAGCCCGATGCGGATCAGCCGCTGCATAACCGGCAGATCCTGTTTGCGGTGCAGCTTGACGAAACGGGGGTGAGTCCGGCGCTTTATCAGTTGCTTGCGCAGCTGCGCAGCTGCCCGGACTATTTGACTGGCAGCGTCGCGGGCGTTCTCGTCGACGGTGCGGGTGAGCTTTATACCAAAGCGGTCGGGCGCGAGCTGGTGCTCTCGGCCAATAGGGCCGGATGCGTTTTTCCGGGCCGTCCGCTCGTCGAGGCGACCGGCTCGCTGCGCAACTTTGCGGTACAGGCCAAAAATATCGGCTGCTCACTGCAAGAAGCTTATCAACACGCCGTCGACGATCTTATCCGACGCGTGCTGCGTTTTGAACCGCCGACGCCGACACAGCGCAAAATTGTGGTGCTGCACGCGTCGAGCTATCGCACCTCTAATACGATGGCGATCTGGAGCCAGGTCAAGCAGGCGCTGCCGCCTGACTGCTTCATCACCGAGATTGGGCTGCGCAACGGCACGATGGAGGATTGCTCGGGCTGTCCTTACACGATGTGCCTGCACTTTGGCGAAAAGGGCGAATGCTTTTACGGGGGCGTCATGGTGCAGGAGGTTTACCCTGCCCTGCGCGAAGCCGACGCGCTCGTGATGCTGTGCCCAAACTATAACGACGCGCTGTCGGCAAATCTGACCGCCTGCATCAACCGGCTCACCGCTTTGTACCGCACGACCCCGTTTGATCGCAAGGCGCTGTTTGGCATCGTCGTGTCGGGTTACTCGGGCGGGGATATTGTTGCGGCGCAGCTCGCGTCGGCGCTGTGCATGAACAAGGGCTTTTGGCTGCCGCCCGATTTTTGCCTGATCGAGACAGCCAACGACCCGGGCGCGGCGCTGCGGCTGCCGGGCATCGAGGCGCGTATCGCGCGCTTTGCGCAGGCTATCTGCGACGGGCTGTCGACGCGATAAAAGCGCCGCTGGAAGAACGCTGCCGATCGATGCCCTTTGAACAAATAAAACATCTGAGGGACGCCGTCCAAACCGCTTGTATAAATGTGTACACGTTTGCTTGACAATGCCCCCATAGTGAGCGGGCGTTATGGATGCCCGCTGAGGCTACGGCAATATTTGTAAGCTCTTAGACATTTTGCATCACAAGCGCGAAGCCGGTACGGCGCAACCGACTTAGGCCCAACGGCGCATACGCCGTTAGGCCTGCCATCCAAAGCTCGGTCAGAATTTCGTTTTGCACAATTCTTTTTAATAGCTAAAAACGCCGATGCAAATTGCATCGGCGTTTATTATGCGCTTATTCATTTTCAAACAGCTTTTTATCCAGTCCGGCGCGTTCAAGCGCCCAGATGAGCACCAGTCCCAACACTGTGCAGGACACAAGCTGCCCGAGCCCGACTTGGAACATATTGACCCACAGCAGCGGAGAATTCAGCGTATTGAATTCGGCATAGGTCAACTCCGCGCCGACCACAACAGCGTTAACGATAACGGGCGGCAACGACGCCAGCACCGGCAGCCCCCGAACGCGGTATTTGCGCAGGCCCCGGGTCATCAGCGCGGCAATCAGCGTGGCCGCGGTGCCAAACAGAATGTCGGCAGCACCGAGGATATTCGCCCCCGCCGCGACACCATAGGTATTGGTGATCAGGCAACCGAGTGTGACGCCAACGACGCCGAGCGGTGTGAGCACCGGCAGCAGGGTCAGCGCCTCGGAGACGCGCGCCTGCACCGCGCCAAAGGCCAACGGCAAAAAGACGATCGAAATAACAGCGTAGAGTGCTGCGATCATCGCGCAGCGGACAAGATTGCGAGAGGAGATTTTTTTCATGGGTGCCTCCAAAACATGACGCGGACAGCGGTGAAATTTATGGCGGGACCATACGCTTATCCGCGCGCCGTAAAAATGGTACGGCGACACGGCGTACGGAAAGCTGCCACCATTCCCGATATACGCCTGAGCAGTATATTAACGCAAATACGCCGGTTTGTCAATCGGCGGGCAAAGTCAAGCCGCCGGTTGAGCGGGAGATATACCCCGGCTTATAGGGGATATTACAGACCAGTCCCTAAAAAGAAATGGGAAAAGCGGTCTATCGAACCACTGGCGCTATTGCCTGTTAACGGACGGGTACTCCCGGCTGTTGCTCTAATGTGGCGAATCATTGTCAGCTTCTCCGCTTGACTTTATTATAAAAAACGATAACAGTATACGTTTTTGCCAATTGTGCTAAAAGCAGAAGTTGTTTTGCGGGTGCGCAGAAACGGCCCTCACCCCCTGAGGGACTTAAAGAATACGGCTCTTGACTACATATGCCACGTGAAGGTGTTGGATCCACCCCGCGTCAGTGGGAGGTATCCAAACCTGCCGCGTGATGATGTGCGCCAATCAGGCTGTGTGGCCTTTTGGGGCACGGCCGACGCACGCCAAGCGCCGCTACGCGGGCAGCGCATAGGCCTTTATAGTTGACAAACTTAAAAACCACACTGCTTTGACGGCCTATTTTCTGGGTTGCTGCGTTATCCTTCTTGGCGGGCGTCAGCCCGCCTGCGTCGCTGCCTTGCGGCGTAAAAAATATTCTCGCCAATACAGCACCGCTGTTCAAGTTTGCCGACTATAGCATCCATCAACGGGGGCGGTTTCTGTCGGGTGCAAAGCAAAGAGGGCACGGCATCCGCCGCGCCCTCTTATCACTTACATCGTCTCAGGAATCTCAATCTTCAGCATGGTCAACACATTTTTAATCGTCTGGCCTGTCGCGAGGCACAGGTTCAGGCGCGCCTGCATCAGGCACTCGTCATCGACTTTGCAGCGGCAGGCGTTGTAGAACTTGTGGAAGCGGGTGGCAGCCTCGATCGCAAAGCTGGTCAGCCGCGCGGGGTCGTAGTTCTTCGCCGCCGCGATAATCTCCTCGGGGAAGGCGGCCAGCGCGCGGATCAGCTCGCGCTCTTCGGGTTCTTTGAGCAGCAACAGCTCGTTCGTACCGCACTGCCGGGGCTCAACGCCTTCGGCCGCGAGGTTTTTGGCGATCGAGCAGATGCGTGCATGGGCGTATTGCACATAGTACACGGGGTTCTGGTTCGACTGCTCCACCGCGAGGTCGAGGTCAAAATCGAGCTGGGAGCCGGGCTCGCGCATGTTAAAGAAGAATCGCGCGGCGTCGATCGGCACGTCGTCGAGCAGATCGGACAGCGTGATGGCGTTGCCGGTGCGCTTGCTCATGCGCACCAGCTCGCCGCCGCTGGTCAGGCGCACGAGCTGCATCAGCACGATATCAAGCTTATCGCCGCCGACGCCCAACGCGTCGAGCGCACACTTTAAGCGCGCCACATGGCCGTGGTGATCGGCGCCCCAGATGTTGATGCACTTTTCAAAGCCGCGGTCGACAAATTTGTTGGCGTGGTAGGCAATATCGGCGGC
>DALYYK010000145.1:0-6686 GCA_031983305.1 Candidatus Fimivivens sp.
GCTGCCGGTCATGCCATCTGCCGCCCTCTAAATAAAGCTGCCCAAATCGGGCTGCGTCGCGGGCTGTCATGGAAATGCCGTTGCCGCCATCGGTAATACCCTGCGGATCGGTTTTCCAAGTCACGCTGTCCATGCCAAGCGGCTCAAAGAGGTTGAGCGCTCCGTATTCCAGTGCGCTCACGCCGGTGGCCTGTTCCAGTACAGCCGCCAACAGATGGGTATTGCCGGTGCTGTAATTGAAGATTGCCCCGGGCTGCGCTACAAGCCTTCTGCCCAGAATATAGTCCACCCAGTTCGAAGCGGACTGAAATTCGCGCCAGTTGCTTTGGCCACCGCCCCACTCATACCATTCGAGACCGGAGGTGTGGGTCAGCAGATGGCGCAGCGTGATCTGCTGTTTGCGGGTATCCTCCAACGCCAAAACCTGCGGGAGATAATCCGACAGCGGGTCGTCCACGCCGCCGATATACCCCTGCTCGATGGCAACGCCAACTAGCGCACCGGTAAAGGATTTGCTGCACGAATGCAGCGCAAAGCGGCTGGCTTCATCATACCCACTACTGTAATATTCGTCGATGATCACGCCGTCCTTTGCGGTGACCATGGCGTAAACCGACGAGTTTGCCAGCGCCTCATGCAGTGCGGTGAACATCTCCGGGGCCATGCTATGGTTTTCCGGGGTATCAAACCGCCAGCTGTTGTCAATGACGGGTTCCGGTTCGGGCACGGGTTCTGAGAGGGGCTGAGAGGCGGATTCCACCGTAGAAACCACCGGCGGTAAGGAGGATGCCGTGCCTTGGCTCAAACAAGCCGATAGCATCAACACGAGAGATCCAATTACAACGATGTATTTCCCTTTTATCTGACATCACCATCTTTCTGTAGACTATTTTAAACTGCTATATTCTTCGTCAGTGACCGGCTCCAACCATTCGTTGGACGAACCTTTAGCCGGAACCTCAATGGCAATGTGAGAAAACCAGCTGTCCGCAGCCGCACCATGCCAATGCTTTACTTCCGGTTTGATGTGCACCACGTCTCCCGGATGCAGCACCTGCGCCTTCGCACCCCATTCCTGATAATAGCCCCGTCCGCCGGTGCAAAGCAGGATTTGACCGCCCTTATGATGGATATGCCACCAGTTGCGGCAACCGGGTTCAAAGCTGACATGCGCGGTGGGGACGCCCTCGGTTGTCAGCATTTTCAGATAACTTTGGCCGGTAAAATATTCGGCGAAGGCCTCGTTCGGCTCACCCACCGGGAAGATGGCCCCCTGGCCGATTTCATTGTCCGCGGTTGATTTTTCGATGTCCTGTTCCGCCCAGATCTCTTTTGCCATACAAAAAGCGGACCACGCCTTGGGCCAGCCGCTGTAAAAGGCAAGCTGGGTGAGCATCTCGGCTATTTCAACTTTCGTAACGCCGTTTTCCTTCGCTTTGTTCAGATGAAAAGCGAAGGAGGAATCGAAAATACCGCTGGTCATCAACGCTGTTACGGTAATCATACTGCGATCTCTCGGGGAGAGCTGACTTTCTCGCGACCACACCTCACCAAACAGCGCATCGTCATTGAGTTTTGCAAACTGGGGCGCAAAATCGCCCAGTGCGTCTTTGCCGGCCGTGACTTTTTGTAATATCATCATGAGTCCTTCCTTTTTCTATGCCAACAGAAGACATGAATAAAAGCATTCGTTTCTCCCGATAAAAATTAATGATAGGATGTTCCCAAGAATCCTTTATATCTGCGCCTGTCTGATGCGCCAGCTGTTCTAACTGAGCGCCCCTCACCCGTTGGCAGCGTGTTAGAACTATGCCCTGCGCTATCAGCCAGACAAGGATGGTTTGTATCTACTCCGGTGAAGCACTTGCCCCCAATTGCTCACTGTGCGCTGCCGTAAAAGGGTGGAATGGGTAACATGCAGGCATTGAACGGCTTAGGTAATGCTGGTTTCTCGTCGCCATTAATAAATCGTTAGGATGCGAGCGCCACACCCATACCTTATTCTGGTGCTTTTACAATACCATAAATTAAAAGCATCCTCAATATAATCCTTTTCAAGATAGGCGCGCTGAACCTGTTCTAAAAACACCCTCGCCCCTTTTGTGAATAGCTGATAGCCCTTCCAAATCGGATAAAACCCTGTCTCCAAGTTGGCTACAATGGGTGAAAAGAACGATTACAAGCCTTATGTGTTTGCCAGCTTATCGACGGGTATCAATTTTATTTGTTCACGGTGTAGCGCAGCCACACGCTGCCGCCGTCCCTGGCTTCTGCGCTTTTAAGCGTAAAGCCGACGGGATGGTCGGCGGCTAAACCGCCTCGCGTCTCAAAGAGCGCGGGCGTTTCGGAGGAGCCGTCGGCCGCAGCGGCGATCAGTACACTGAGCTCGTCGCACATACCGGCCTGTATAAACGACCAGTTGAGAACGCCGCCGCCGCCCAGCATCAGAGTATGAATGCCGAACAGGGTTTTGACCTTCTGCATGGCAAGCGCATGATCCAGCGCGTCCTTCCCCGCTATGATGTAGGAAATGCCGAGCCTGCGCAAAAATGCTTTATACGCATTGCTAGCTTTTTCAGTCAACACTTCAAGGACGTGGGCGGTGGTATCCTCGTAGGTGAGCTGGTTGTCTTGCCAGCCCAGCCTGCCGGAGGGATCGACCGAGACATAGTACATGGGGGCGTTTGGCACAGACACAAAGTCCCCCTCCGGTACCGGGGGCGTGTTCTCATCCAAGGCAGGGCTTATAAAGGGTGAAGTTATCGTCGGTGGTGACGCGCCCGGACAGCCACCCCTGATGCTTATAGTATGGATTTTTTCCAAAAGCGATGTTGTAAAATTCTTTGCCGGCGGCTTCTCCTTCGGGGGTATCCATATACGTCCCCATTATTTTTCCGTCGATCGAAGTCATCATGTGGCAGAAAATGTAGGGTCTATTCATCGTGGGGTTCTCCCTTTCATCATGAAATTGCTTTTCCGAGCGTATGGGCTTCACCGAGGGCGGGAAGCCCCTCTATGTCTCCCACATCCGTGACGCCGACAGCGCGCACCACGTCCTTCAGCTTTGCTTTGGTAAAGCAGTCAATCCAGCCCTGTAAACCGCTTATGACGCCGTCGATGGCGCTTTCTTCGCTGTCCGCCGCGGTTGCCAGCAGGTAAATGTCCCGAAAGGCATAATCCGCGGCAAAGCAGGGGTTGGAGCGGTCCAGCATGGTTTTCATCTGTCCGCTCACGGTGTAAAAATAGACCGGCGTGGCAAAAGCAATGACCTCGGCGGTCAGCATCTTTTGGGCGATGGCGTCGGCATCGTCGCGGATGACGCAGCGCCCGGTCTTTTGACAGGTAAGACAGCCGATACAAAAACCGATGGCCTTATCGCGCAGAGAAATGATTTCTACGCTGTGTCCCGCTTCTCGCGCGCCCTCTGCAAATACCTTGGCTAAGCTTTCGGAATTGCCGTCCTTGCGGAGGCTGGCGGAGATGATTAAAACTTTTTTGTGCATTACTTTTCCTCCTTAGCGCCATCCATCTTTTGAAGAACCGCCTCCAAGCTGCCCGCTTGTGCGGACAACGCATCAAGGCCGGATTCAATCGTTCCCATGGGGATCAGTCCCGACGCATAGGGTTGATCTTTATAGAAAATAGCAAGGTTGCCCCAAGGACCGTAGCAGGCGACGTCGCCCAAGGCGGGGTCATATCCGTCCGGTGCGTCCTCCCGGGAAAGGCGCTGCGGCAAGTAGGCGATCTTTTCGGCTCCGGCAAAATCCTCCACCGTCACGGTGACGGGCAGCTGTGCCAGCAGGCTTTGCGTGGTCGGGCCGTCAGTCAGCACAGCAATCACCTCGCCGCCCTCGAAGGTCAGCCGAACACGAATCTCCTGACTTGCAGATTGGTCGTATGTGTTGACCGAATTTTCGGATGGGGCTGTCTGTGTTCGACCCGGCATAGCCTCGGCCGATTCGGAATGAGGCAGCGCCTCCTCTTGAGATGGCGTTGCCTGTGACGGGGCAGATGCCGATAGTGGGGTCACCCCTTGTGAAGGCGCCGTCGGCATCGGAGCCAAACAGCCTGTCAGCGCCAGAATCAAAAGGAGGGCGGCCAGTCTAATCGGTTTCTTTTTCATTGTGTTTCTCCCTCGCACTCATAGACGCTTCGACGGATGACTTTTGCGGGTACACCGCCCACAACGGTGTTGGCGGGAACGTTCTTATTCACAACCGCGCCAGCGGCGACAATGGCGCCGTTCCCAATGGCGACGCCGGGGAGGATGGTCGCGTTTGCGCCGATCCACACATTTTTGCCGATCACAATGGGGGCCGGGTGCAAATCTCGCCGCCTCTCCGGCGCCATATCGTGGTTGAGGGTCGCCATAACCACATTGTGGCCGATCAGCGCGCCGTCCCCGATCGTGATACCGCCCTGATCCTGAAACTTACAGCCCGCGTTGATGAACACATTTTTGCCGATGGTGATGTTTTTTCCGCAGTCGGTGTAAAAGGGCGGGAACATGGAAAAAGAGTCATCGATGGGCTTGCCTGTCAGCCGTTCCATCAAAACACGGATCTCTTGGGGCGTATGATAAGCGTTGTTAAGCTCCGCGGTCAGGCGCATCGCCTCCTGACTCAGCGCAATCATAAACAAATGCGCTTTCGACCCGCCGACCACGGTCAGGCCGCGGTTCAAATGGTTTAAATTCATTTAAATTCATTGGATGCACCCGCTTTCCCGCTGTCAATCAGCGATAGGACTTTCTGAACACGTCCACACAGTCCGCATGGGTCATCTCACAGGGATTGGCGGCAAACAGTCCGCCCATCGTCTCGCGGGCGTTGAGGGCCATCTTGTCAAATTCGTCGGGGGTCATGCCGTAGTCGCTCATGCGAAGATCAGCCACGCCGCACTCCTCCTGCAACCGGGTTAGCGCGGTGAGGAAGTCCTGGGGCTTGGCGGCCTCTTTCATGCCCAGCGCCCACGCCATACGGACAAAGCGGTCGTCGCAGGCGTGCTTCTCGATGAAGAAGCCGTGAAACGCTTTGGAAATCATAATCAGTCCCGCGCCATGGGGCAGCTCGGGATGATAGGCCGACATGGCGTGCTCCAAAGAGTGTTCCGCGGTGGTCACGCTGATCGTCATCACCACGCCGGACAGGGTGTTCGCGAAAGCCATGCCCTCACGGGCCTCCATATCATAACCATCCTTGACCGCGCGGACCAGATATTTGCCCACATGCTCAATCGCTGTCAGGGCGTACATATCGCTCATGGCGCTGGCAAATTTGGAGATGTAGCTTTCGGTTGCATGGAACAGCGCATCAAAGCCCTGATAGGCGGTAAACTTGGGCGGCACCGACACCATCAGTTCGGGGTCGATGACCGACAGCACGGGGAACAGCGAATCATACCCGCCAACACCGATTTTCTCGTTGGTTTCTTCGTTGGTCACAACGCCCCACTGGTCGGCCTCGCTGCCGGTGCCGGCGGTGGTGGTAATGCAGACGATGGGAAGCGGATCCTGCGCAAGTGTCTGATTTTTGCCGGTTCTGCCGCCTACATAATCCCACAGATCGCCGTCGTTGGCGGCCATCATGGCGATGGCCTTAGCCGCGTCCATGACGCTGCCGCCACCGAGCGCCACGATGAAATCGCAGCCGTTTTCCCGGGCGAATGCCGCGCCCGTCATCACGGCGGTCTTGGTGGGGTTGGCCCCGATGCCGCTGAACACAGCGACTTGTGCGCCCGCCTGTTTCAGTTGGTCCAGCGTGCGGTCCAACGCACCGCTCTCCCGGGCCGATTTGCCGCTCGATATGGCAACCATAGCTTTGTTGCCGGGCAGCTTCTGCTCATGCAGCGCGTCCAAGCGGCCGCATCCAAAGACAAATCGGGTCGGCACATACATATTAAACATGTTCATTTCCCCCTGTTACTTGTATATCTTCTGAAAAATCAATTGACACAAGCAAGATTCTTTACTATGCTCTATCATAGAACCTAAAGTCAGGTTTAGGTCAATAGCTTTTTGGAATAAATTTTTAGGAGGTTTTGATATGCACTATTCCATCGGGGAGGTAGCGAACCTTGTCGGTATTTCCATATCCACCCTGCGTTATTATGACCGGGAGGGCTTATTTCCAAATATAGCGCGCAGCGACGGTGGGATCCGCAGGTTTACTGAAAACGAAATTGAAGCGCTCCAAATTATCGAATGCCTAAAGACCTCCGGTCTGTCGATTAAGGAGATCAAGCAATTTTTGGATTGGTGCCAGGAGGGCGACAGCTCTCTGCAACAGCGCCGCGATCTGTTCCATGAGCGCCTGCGCGTTGTGACACAACAGATGGAGGCGTTGCAAAAAACGATCAACACCCTCCGGTTTAAATGCTGGTATTACGATACGGCGCTGGACGCTGGAACCGAAGCAGCGCCGAAAAATTTGCCGCCCGAGAAGATTCCGGAAGAAATCCGGCACTATCGGCGTTCCGATTGTCTTGATGACCGGTAAATCGCTGAAGAAAAGAATATAGAAAGCCGAAGTTTCATTTTTAAAGCCTTGGCTTTGCACAATATTATTTAGTTTTTTAAAAAGAGCGCTGCAAAAAGCAGCTCTATTTGAAGGGCATCTCCCGGAAGCTTCTATGTACAAAAGAAAGAGAGCGCCATCAAAAATGTGCTTAAATCCTACGGTGTGTGC
>DALYYK010000146.1:0-6672 GCA_031983305.1 Candidatus Fimivivens sp.
GTCAGGCGGTTTAAGATCAATTTTTTGCCCAGCAAACGCAGATAGAGATAGAGCGCGGCGGCGGCCACCACGCTGCGCAGGCAGGTGATCACCATGCCGTTCCAGTCGATAAGCTTGATAAACGCGCCCGAGGAGCTCCATAAAAAGGCGCACACCGCCATATAGATGGCCGCACTGCGTGGGGAGAGCTTGCTGTCAACCGAAAAACGCTTCATATCCTGCCCCTTTCAAAACTGTGATTCAACAACAGCATAGCCATTGCAAACGCCCCAAAGCCCCACGGCATGTGGCAGGCGTTTTCAATAGCTATGCTGCTTTGCAAATGCAATATTATTTGTAATTATTTCTTGCCTCTGCCGAACATCCGCATAATGACTTCGTAGGGATCTTCCTCGGGCGGCTCTTCTTCGGCAAAAAGATTCGACTGCTGTACTACCTGCGGCTGGGCTATCTGGGGCTCGGGCGCAGGGGCGGGAGCCATGGGTCTGACCGGCGCGGCGACGGGCACCGGCTGCGGGGCGGGCATACGCACCGCGACATCCTTGGGCTTATAGCCCGCAATGTCCTTGATGTAGTTTGAAACCCCGAACTCGTCGGCGCGCTCAAAACCGGTGGCGATGACGGTGACGAGAATTTCGTCGTTGAGGTTTTCGTCATAGGCAACACCCCAGATGAGGTTGACGTCGGGATGCGCGGCGTCGCTGATCAGCTCGGAGGCGGTATAGACCTCGTCAAGCGCGATATCGGGCGAGGCGACGATGTTGGCGATGACGCCCATCGCGCCGTTGATGCTCGTCTCAAGCAGCGGGGAGTTGATGGCCATCTCGGCCGCGACGCGCGCCTTGTCCTTGCCGGAGGCGCGGCCCACACCCATGTGCGCGTTGCCCGCACCCTTCATGACGCTCGTGACGTCGGCAAAGTCGAGGTTGATGATGCCGGTCGTACAGATGAGGTCCGAGATGCTTTGCACGCCCTGGCGCAAAACCTCATCCGCCGCCGCAAAGGCGTTGGCGAGGGTAATTTTTTCGGTCGAAATCTGTTGCAGCCGCTCGTTGGGGATAATCAGCAGCGCGTCGACATGCTCGCGCAGCGCGGTGATGCCCATCTCGGCATGCTCCATGCGGCGCTTGCCTTCAAATTTAAACGGCTTGGTCACAACGCCGACGGTCAGAATGTCCATATCACGGGCAATCTCAGCGACGACGGGCGCAGCGCCTGTGCCGGTGCCGCCGCCCATACCGGCGGTGACAAACACCATATCGGCGCCCTTTAACAATGCCGTGATTTCGTCGCGGCTTTCTTCAGCGGAGCGCTGGCCCACGTCGGCCTGTCCGCCCGCGCCCTTACCCTTGGTCAGGCGCGCGCCAATGTTGAGCTTGTAAGTTGCGTGCGAGGTCGCAAGTGCCTGATAGTCGGTATTCATCGAGATGAATTCAACGCCCTTCATCCCCGAAAGCACCATTCTATTGACAGCGTTGCCGCCACCGCCGCCCACGCCGATTACTTTTATAACGGTGCTTTGCTCGTGCTCGGGCACCATTCCAAAATTCATCTGCATTTATTTATCCTCCTCATTTTTCGTCCTCGCAGGAGCTTATATAAAATCACCCAAAAAGCGTTATTGATATAAGCTTATATTACCATGATGAAATAGCTAACACAAGGTAATTTTGTATAACCCGGCAAATTAATTTTGCCATTTTTATCACCTGTAATAGCCATTTTAACCGCTGGGAACCGTTTGTTGCACGAGGGGGGATAATGTATCCTCGCCGCCCTGTGCGGATGCCGCACTGCTTGGCGCCTCGGCCGTACGATTATTTTTGGGCACCGCCCGTTCATAATCAGAAATCAACGCTGCCGGGAAGGGCCAAACGGCGCTGTCATAAATGTTCCGCTCACGCAGGCGCATGGCCGGACGGGTTGAAACATCGAGCGTGCCCACCGTTTTGTCGGTCACCGAAAGATCAATAACGCTTTTTGCAGCGCGGATTTTGTAATCGATATCCAAACGTCCACCCAGCTCGATCGCCACTCTGCCGTCGTACAGAAGCCAGATGTCCGCCGGGTCAGAAAGGTCGGCCAGCTTTATTTTTGAGAGGCCGTTTGCGGTAGCGCAGTCCTGAATCTCAAGCAGCAAACTTAGCTTGTCCGCATCCTGCTCGGACAAGAAATCGCCCGGCGAAAGCCCTTCGGCAGTAAACCCGACGACCCGAAAATAATTCTCGGGGCAGGTCGGCAGGCCGATTTCCAGCACGCGTCCGCGCCCGTCGAGCAGCGTATAGGTCGGGCCGGTTTCGATGGCAGCCTTTACCTCGGCCTCGGTCACGTGCATCAGCAGCGCGTTGGGCAACACCCGCTGCAATCTGATCTGCGCTATGTAGGGGTAGCCGGCAACCAGCTTTTCAGAGGTGCTCTTTTTGCTGACGCGAAAAAGATTTTCCCCCACGCTGATGCCGGCGGCGTCAATCAGCTCTTCTTTAGCGTAACGCGTATCGCCCACAACCTGAATGCTCTCAATCTTGAAAAACACGGTGAGTGACAGCGCCGCCCCGACGCAGAGCATCAGAACCAGCGCAAGCAGATAATAAAGCGTATATTTTTTCTTGCTGCGTTTTCGCCTGCGGGCCGCGCGGCCGTAAGCCGTGCGTTTGTCGTCCTGTCGGCTTTTTGTTCCCACTGCGTCTAGTTCCTTTCTCTCGTAATTTTCGCGCCGAGGGCGCTCAGTCCCGCCTCTAAATCGGCATAGCCGCGGTCGATGTGCCGCAGCTCGGTCAGCGTGCTGACCCCGTTGGCCGCCAGCGCCGCAACAACCAGCGCCGCGCCGCCACGCAGGTCGGTACACTTGACCGCCGCGCTGTGCAGCTCGGGAACCCCCTCAACCACAGCGACCCGGCCCTCGGTTTCAATCCGCGCGCCCATGCGCAACAGTTCGCCCGCGTGTTTATAGCGCGCCTCAAAAATATTTTCGACTATCATGCTCGTTCCCTGAGAGACACAGAGCGCCGCCATAATAGGGGCCTGCGCATCGGTGGGAAAACCCGGAAACGGCATGGTTTTAATCGGGCGCACCGCAAGCAACCGCTCAGGTGCTGCCAGTGTAATGGCGTTCTCAAAAAGCTTTAGACGGCAGCCCATCTCCTCGAGCACCGGCAGCACCGCGGCAAGCTGACCCGGGCAACAACGTTTTAGGCCGATTTGGCCGCCGGTGATCGCCGCCGCGCAGAGGTAGGTTGCAGCCTCAATGCGGTCGGGGATGACCGCGTGCTCGCCGTTGCCGAGCGCGTCGACGCCCTCAACGGTGATATAATCGCCCTGCACGAGAATTTTAGCGCCGCAGGCGTTTAAGAAGTCGGCCAGATCCTGAATCTCCGGCTCGCGGGCCGCGTTTTGGATGATTGTTCTCCCCTCGGCGGTAGCGGAGGCGAGAATGATGTTCTCGGTGGCACCCACACTCGGAAAGGGAAGCGTAATTTTTGCCCCCTTGAGCCTGCCGTTGACGCGGCAATCGAAAAAGCCGTGGTCTTCTTCTATGATCGCGCCGAGCTTTCGCAGGCCCTCAATATGCATATCCACAGGCCGCGCGCCCAGTTCGCACCCACCCGGAAAGCTGACCCGGGCACAGCCGCAGCGCGCCAGAATAGCCCCTAAAAATAAAATAGACGAGCGCATCTCGCGCATCAGATATTCGGGGGGATCACAATAGGCGACATCGCGGGCGTTGATAACGAGCGTTTCTCCCGCGCGGGAGACCTTGCAGCCGAGCGTTTCAAGAATCGATTCGGCCGCCGCAACATCCGAAAGGCACGGGCAGTTATGCAGCACCGTCTCTTTGCAAAGCAGCGTCCCTGCCAAAATGGGCAAAACGGCATTTTTGGCTCCGTGTATTTCAACTTCTCCGTTTAAGCGGTGTTTGCCCTCTATTAAAAGCCTCTCCATTGCCCCTACTCCCTTTCAAGCACGCCTGTTTGCAAACGGCGAGTTGCTGTTCACAACATCCTATGCAAAAGGGCGTGCGGTGGTGAAATGAGGGGAATATGCAGCCAAAAGGGCATGAAAATCTATTCGTTTACAAGGCTTAAGATCTCTTGGATAATGCGGTCGTTGGCATCTTTAATCGCCATGCCGCGCGCGGCCTGCCCCAGCGCGGCCAGCTTAGGCCTGTCGTCGGTGAGCCTTTTAAGCATTTGAATCAGTCCCTCGCCGGTCAGCGCCTTTTCTTCAATAATTTCAGCGGCGCGCCGCTCGACCAGCGCCATCGCGTTGTGGTACTGGTGGTTTTCAGCCACGTTCGGCGAGGGGATCAGAATCGAGGCTTTCCCCGCGCATTGCAGCTCCGAAAGGGTGATTGCCCCCGCGCGGCAGATGACAAGGTCGGCCGCCGCGAGACAGGTGGGCATGTTATCGATGTATTCCCGCACGTCGAGGTGGGGGTTCTTTTCATGCGAGACTTTCTTTGTTTGGAGCATCTCGAGAAAATCTTGATAGTCATAGCTGCCGGTGGCGTGGATGTGATGGATTTTGCCGCTATTCTGGTGCCAGCACATGACGTCGGCGATCGCCTCGTTGATTCTGCGCGCACCCAGACTGCCGCCAAACGACAGAATGCAAACTCTGTCCTCCACCCCGAGCCGCATGCGTGAAAGCTCGCGGTCGGCTGAAAAAATTGCCTCGCGCACCGGGTTGCCGGTGACTCTGAGCTTGGAGGGGTCTTTGAGATGTAAATGCTTTTCGGCCTCGGGCATCGCGAGCAGCAGCCTGTCCACGTCGGGGGCCAGCAGCTTGGTCGTCACACCCGGAAAGGCGTTTTGCTCATGGGTCATCGTCTTGATTCCCATCTGGTGCGCCTTGCGCACGACCGGCCCGCTGACATAGCCGCCGGTGCCCATGACGATATCAGGCTCAAAATCGCGGATGATTTTAGCCGCGCGCGGACCGCTTCTCGCTAACAGATAGAGCGCCCGGATGTTGCGCCGGACATTCTCGCCGGTCAGCTTGCGCTGGATTCCGGCGATCTCGATCGGCGCGAAGGGATAGCCCGCCTTTGGAATCAGCTTTGCCTCCATGCCGCCCGGATTGCCCGCAAAAAGCACCTCGGTGCCCGGGTGGCGGCTACAAAGCGAATCGGCAACCGAAAGCGCGGGATTAATATGTCCTGCGGTGCCGCCGCAGGCAAACAAGATCTTCATGGCGTGCTCCGTTTCCGCCGCCGGGCTTAGAGAGACCGGACAGCCGTCGTGATGTCATGGGATTTTAAAAGGACCGATCGTTCATCAAATCTAAAACATAAATCTGCTTGCAAGAACCTTTTATCCCGCAAGGCAGAGGACAAAAACGAGCTGCCGCCCGGCGAGGGCTGCAATGTAGCGGGGCACCCATGCTTTTAGGCTTGGTGGGCTAGACCTTTTGAATGGCCGCCGTGCGCGAGATTGAGAGAATGACCCCCATCTCACCGAGCAGCATCAAAAGGCTGGTGCCCCCGTAGGAGAAAAACGGCAGGCTGATACCGGTGTTGGGCACCGAGTTGGTGACCACCGCAATATTTAAGAGCGTCTGAATGCCCACCTGCGCGGTCAGGCCCGCCGCTACGAGCGCGCCGAACCGGTCGGGGCAGCGCGCGGCGATGACAAAGCCGCGCCAGACAAGCAGCGCAAACAGGCAGATGATCAGCGTCGCGCCGACAAAGCCAAGCTCCTCACAGACGATGGCGAAGATAAAATCGTTGTACGGCTCGGGCAGGTAGAGATATTTCTGGCGCGAAGCGCCGATGCCGGTTCCCATCAGCCCGCCCGAAGCAATGGCATAGAGCGACTGCACCGTCTGAAAGCCCTTATCCTTCGGATCAGAAAACGGGTCGAGCCAGACTTCGACGCGGTCGCCCGCGTAATGGGCCAATGATGTGAGCAGATCGGGGTTAAAGATGACCGCCGCTATACCGATCGTCGCTACAATGGCCCCCGCCGCGAACCAGCGCGCGTCGGTGCCGCCGATGAACATCATCACAGCGCCCAGCGAGAGAATCAGCACCGTGCCGGACAGGTGCGGCTCTCTGATCATGAGCAGCACAATCGGCGCCAGCGCCGCCACAAATGGCAGAATGCCGTAGCGAACCGTTTTCATCTGCTGAAAATTGACGCAGGTCAGCGACGCGAACAGAATGACGACCGCAAACTTCGCAATTTCCGAGGGCTGAAAATTCAAAGGGCCGATAAAGATCCAGCGCCGCGCGTTATTGAGCGGCGGCATGAACAGCACGACGACCAGCAGCACAAGCGTCACGCCGTAAAGCGGCAGTGACAGCGGCTTAAATATGCGATAATCGACATGTGACGCCATGATCATAATCGTGACGCCCATCAGCGCGAACGGCAATTGACGCGATATATAAAAAAGCGAGTTATTTTTTAAATAAAAGGCGTTGGCATAGCTGGCTGAGAACATCATGATCAAGCCAAGGGACACCAGCACCAGCACGATGACCAGAAAGGTGGTGTCCATCGGCCCATAGATTACTTTTGTACGTTTTGGCGTCGGAGAAGATTTTTCTGCCATCGGCCCACCCCTTGCTTAGAAATTGATAGTAGCTCTAAATATTTTTTGCCGCAAAAAAGGCAAATAATGCGCCGCAAAGCGTAATAAACGAAAATGCGAAGACAATCTGCACCTCGATGT
>DALYYK010000147.1:0-6657 GCA_031983305.1 Candidatus Fimivivens sp.
AACAGATGGCTTTTAGGCAACCTCGCTTTTTATGGCATGACGGTGACACAAAACGGCAGCGCAAAAGCCCTTGATGAGGGTGCGGATCAGGTGGACGGTGAATCAAAAACCGCCGCCGACATCAGTGCGGCAGGCTTCTTTGAGGCGCTGTTTAATTATGATACGGTGTGGACATACGAAGAAGGCAAGCTCCCCGGATTTGGCGCGGCGGTGGATATGCCCCTGCACCTGTTGGACGACACAAACCCCTTTGGGGGCGGGAATGGTTCAGAAGATGATCCCTATGAAATCACCACCCCCGCCCAACTCGCCAAGCTGGCGGAGCTTGTCAACGCGGGAAACACAAGCTATAACACCGCGCACTACAGGCTGATGAACGACCTCGATCTTTCTGCCTATGGTAAAGATTATGACGACGGCAAGGGTTGGACACCCATCGGCAACACGTATGAACAACCATTCAAGGGCATTTTTGATGGTAACGGTAAAACCATTACAGAGCTGTATATCAACCAAAGCGGGCAATCTCATGTTGGATTGTTTGGAAGCATTAGCCGCGGCACGGTAAAGAATTTAGCACTGCAAAATGTAAGCATCAAAGGCCTTCAAAGCGTCGGGGGCGTGACAGGATCTGTGTATGAGGGGGGCATGGTGCAAGGCTGTTTCGTAAGCGGCATTATGAGCGGTGCAGACTACATCGGGGGCGTGGTGGGGCATGTTCACGCTTCCACCGTGCAAAACTGCTACAGCGCGGTAAGCCTGACAAGCACGAGCACCAATGGGAGCGGCGGCGTAATCGGGAGAATCAACTTTGGCACGGTAAAAAACTGTTACAGCATCGGCAGCGTCAACGGTAATGGTGGTATTGGTGGTGTGGTGGGAGTTGTTTACGCTTCTACCGTGCAAAACTGCGCCGCGCATAATCCATCAGTTTCCGGAGCCTCCACCGATGTGCGTCGCGTGGCAGGAGTTTTTTACAGCAATACTCTTTCGGGCAATATCGCCTTTGGCGGCATGACGGTCAATGGTGCTACGGTGTCCGGAGGCACGCTGACAGATCATAACGGCGCAGATAAATCTGCTGCCCAAATCAGCGCGGCGGGCTTTTGGACGACTGCGAGCGGCTTCACAGCAGATTGGGATACCACCGTATGGGATATAGAACCCGGCAAGCTGCCCATCCTCAAGGGCATGGCAGGGCAGGATGCTTCCATGCCGGGGCATCTGCTCACGGTGGGAGCAAGCCCCTTTGAGGGTGCAGGCACAAGCGAGGGTGATCCTTACCTTATCAAAACTGCCGCCGACCTTGCCAAACTGGCCGAGCTTGTAGATGCGGGAACCTCACCTTATGCGGATCCCGGAAGGTATTACAGGTTGGAAAAAGACATTGACCTTTCCGGCTATGCAAGTGGGGAGGGCTGGATGCCCATTGGTGGTGCGAGCAGTTCATTCAAAGGCATCTTTGATGGCAACAACAAGACCATTACCGGGCTGACAATCAACCGTCCAACGGCTGATAACATCGGTTTATTCGGCTATCTCAACGATAGCAAAGTGCAGAATATCAGAATCATCGGCGCAAACGTCAGCGGAAAAACCCGTGTCGGCGGCGTAGCCGGATATGTTTGGGGGGCGACGGTAGAGAACTGTGCCGTGATCGGCAACATATCCGGTGTGGAGAGTGTCGGCGGAGCAGTGGGCCGTGCCTCAAGCGGTACGTTAGAAAACTGCTACAGCTCCGGTAGTGTGACCGGCAGCGGCAACTATGTTGGCGGCATAATAGGGTATCTTGAATATGTTGCCACTACGGTGCAACGATGCTACAGCGACAGTCGTGTTTCTGGCAATTACTATGTCGGCGGTGTGGCAGGAGAAGTTGGTGCCGGCAGCGTGGGAAACTGTTACAGTACCGGCAATGTCACAGGTGGTCGCTATGTCGGCGGCGTTGCGGGAAGTGTTGGAAGCGGCAGCGCACAAAATTGCTACAGCACCGGCAGTGTTCTGGGAACGGATTCGGAGGGATATATTGGCGGTGTGTTGGGTGTTCTCGGCACCGCAAAAAATTGTGTAGCGTTGAACCCTTCCATCAACGCAGGAGCATACAATTTCGGGCGCGTGGTGGGCAGCAATAGCGGCTCCCTTTTGAACAACTATGCGTTCAGCCGTATGCCCGGCACATGGGCAAATAAGGGTCTAAGTGCAAAGGACGGCGAGGACGTAACCTCAGAGATACTTTTCGGCGGCAGCTTCTGGACGACGGCGGACAATTGGGACACCGCCGCGTGGGACAGCACGGTCTGGACCTTTGCAGACGGCAAGCTGCCCACGCTCACAGGGCTTGCGGGGCAGAGCGGCGACGGCGGGTTGTACCTGACGGCGCGGGATATTCAGTACGCCACAGTGGGCACGATCGGCCCCTTCACTTATAACGGAGGCCGGCAAGCTCCGGTCTTGACCATTGCCTTTGACGGCGAAACGCTGACGAAGGAGATGGATTATGCCGTCTCCATCACCAGCACGGACGGCGGCGGCGCCAGTGCTGGGACAAACGCCGGAGAGGTGACACTGACTCTGACCGGCATCGGCAGCTTCAAGGGAACAAGAACGGTGGCTTATTCCATCGACAAGGCACCTTTAACGATTGTGAGTGCCTTGATCAATCCCAAAGTCTACGACGGCACCGCCGCCGCGGAGGTTGCCAACGTGTACTTCCACGGCTTGCAGCCCACCGAAACGCTGGCGCTCGGCGCCGATTACACCGTCACGGACGCGCAGTTTAACAGCGCCGATGCGGGTGCCAACAAGACCGTAACCGCTACGGTGTCGCTCACCAACACGGCAAAAGCCAATAATTACGCCTTGGCAAGTGGCGGTCTGTCCGTCACAGGATTGATCATCGGCAAAGCAGCTGTGCCTGCCGTGCCGGACATCGCCAAAGCCGTACTATATACCGATACCGCCAGCCAGACGGTGGATATCGCCGATCAGATTGCGTCCTATAAGCGAACCGGCGATACCCTGACTTATACGGTTGGCGCCGTGAGCGGCACGAATCCCGGCATCATCCAAACCCCGTCCGTGAATGCCGCGGGCTTACTGACCTTCACGGCCAACGGATCAGCCGGCGATGCGGCAACTATTCCGGTGACCGTAAAGGGCTTTGGCAACTACAACGACATTACCGTAAATGTTGCGGTTACGCTGACAGACAAAACTCCTGTAACGATAATGGCTACAATGAACGGCGGCGTGTACACCGGCAGTGCCTACAGCTACACAGATGCGACAGCCAAACGCAATGACAATAACGCTGATGTTACAGGTGTGTTTACCTTTGAGGTCCAGTATGAATCCACGGACGGCGGCGGGTATAGCGGTGCAGCGGCGCCAATTAATGCGGGGGGTTACAAGCTTACGCTCTCTGTCCCGGATACCAATACCGCCTATGCGGGCAGTGCAGCGTTCAACTTTACCATCGAAAAGCGGCCGATTACTTTTGCCGCAGATGATAAGACGATCGTAAAGGGCGGGGGCCTGCCGGGGCTGACCTACACGGTTCACAATTTGCCCGCCGGTAAGCTTAAAGCCGACGCTTTGAGCACCGAGCCTATGCTGGCTTGCCCAACCTTTGACGGCAATACACCGGGCAGTTACGCCATTACCCTTACAGGCGGCACGGTAACGGATAACTACACTATCACGGCCCGTACGGGCGGCGCCCTTACTGTCGCGGAGCAGACCTATATCGTTACCTTTAACCTAAATGGCGGCGCCCGCACAGGCGGAGGCGAGCTGACACAGACCGTTGCAAAAGGCAGCGCGGCGATACCCCCCACGGTCAGCCGCAGCAATCACACCTTTACCGGATGGGACAAAGCTTTTACCAATGTGACCTCTAATCTGACGGTTACTGCCGGGTGGCGCTATGACGGCGGTGGCGGCAGCGATGACAGCACACCTTCCACTGCACCCCCCGCAGCGCCCACCCCCGGATGGCTGGAGCAGAGCGGAACCTCCGCGCCGATAGCCGATGCAAAAGAAAAAGGCCTTGGCTACACCCTCACACGCAGAAACGGTCGGTATGGGGTGCGCAAGGCCGCTTGGTCGGCGCTTGCCGATTATCAGTATTGGCACGACACGATGGACGCAGGCGCCGTGCAGGTGCGGGTTTATATCAGGAATCCCGCCGCCCTCGCCTCCGATCTGCTGGTGTCCGGCTATGTAAAGGGCTCGGAAGCGGATGGCGTAAAGGCCATCTTTGAGAAGTGGTTTAAGAACAAGGTGTGCGTCATCCATCTGGATCAGGCCGGGCCGTGGGGCCAGTCTGTCGGGATTGCCGCCAGAGTGAACCTGACCGGCATGGATATGACGAAACTGGTGTTCTACAGCTACGACAAGGCTGCCAAAAGCTATCGGCGTATCGAAAAGCCCGCCTATTGGGTTGACACGAACGGCTACCTGCACTTTATCACCCAGTACGCGGGGGATATTATTATTAGCGAAGGGGCACTGGCCCTCATAGAAAAAGGGGATGTCGACTGGTAATGGGGCTGAAAGCGCCTAATATGAACGTTGGAAGCGCCTTTACGAACCGCCGGGATTCGCTGCACAGGCCAACCAAGGACGCAGCAACGGCCATGAAGTCGGTGAAAACAGAGTAAGGAAAAGTAAATAGCCGCAAATATTCGCAAAGCGAGGGAGGGAATCGGGTATCGGTTCTCTCCCTCGCTTTGCGAATGCGATTTGCGTTTCTTAAATTGGCTTTGCCGTCTTGATAGGTTATCGCAATTCTCATTGCCATCCTCCTTTACTATTTCCGCTCATGCCACACAAATAATTCGATTTTCCTTTTGTTGCATAATGCAGACTGGTTTTCACTTATTAATTTCATCTTTAGTATTAATCTCCTTGTTGCTTGCTGCCCGGAAATTTTTATTTTGGAACATCAATATGGTTTAGCTGAATCGTTCGGTTGAAAACGTCTATCATGCCTTCATCCTTCAGGATTTTCAGCGCCCTGAACAAAGACGGACGCTGCACCCCAAGATGATCGGCAAGCTGCTTTTTGCTGATCGGCAATACAATGCTATTCGAGCGCTGTAAGACAGATTGCTGCCGGAGGTATTCTAAAAGGTTTTCCCGAAGGGTTTTCTGTGTCGCCATTGTAATTCTTCGGTTGAGCTTCTGTGAGTTGTGCGATAACATTTTGATAAACTGCATTGTAAAATGATAGTCGTGCAAAAAATCTGAGACCGCTTTCTTGGTGACATGTAAAATCTGCGCATCGGCCATACAGTAGATCGTAAACGGGTATGCGTCGGCGTCGCCAAATAGCAGATTAGCCCCCAGAATCTGCCCTTTGTAGAATTCAAACATGGTCATGGCCGAACCGTTTTCTAAAAGGGAATACGCGACAAGGCTGCCGGACAGCACGATATCAAGCGTCTTGCAGCGATCCTTTTGATTATAAACCGTCGTACCCCTTGGATAGCTTTTCAGATACAGTTGATTGTTGAAGATCAGCGCTTTCAATTCATGCGGCGGTAGCTGGGAAAACAGCGGTATCGTCGCAATAATCTCCGTCATAGCAATATCCCTCCCATCCAAATAGTATAACAAAAGGAAACATATGTGTCTATCTGTAAGCAAGCCGAAACGCTATATTGTTTGTATCACCGTAAAGGAGGCATTGTAATGATTGAACAGATCTTTCAAATGGCGCAGCATGACAGTCACGATTGAAAGGGTTATCACCGATGAAAATGTAAACTTTAATCACATGATCCTCAATAAAAATGAGGGCCTTCCCGAGCATTTCTCAAATTCCAATGTCTACATGGCTGTTCTAAGAGGATTGCTGTCGATTGGTTTGGACACACAGGAAATTCATGAATACGCTGCGGGAACCGTCTTGAAAATCCCTAAGGGCATCAAAATGAATGTCAAGAATCTGTATGATCATACCCTAGAGCTGATTGTCGTAAAAGCCCCGGCTCCGGGAAAGTAAATGAACTTTAAGGAGGGGATATGTATGGATGTCTTTACGTTGGCAATATGGGTTGGCACATTGATTTTTCTGGGGATATCCCTTGCCAAAGATAAAGTAAAAACAAAACGGGCGTTTAAGATGGCGCTCGGAATGGGAAAAGGCATGGTCGTGAGCATCCTTTCGATTGTTTTTGCGATCGGCTTGATCCTAACCCTGCTGCCGCCCGCTGAAATTGCGGCATTTTTGAGCAGCCAGTCCGCCCTGCTGGCGACGGTTGGAGGGGCGCTGCTCGGCACCGTCACGCTGGTTCCTGCTTTTATTGCGTTTCCACTGGTAGGGACACTGGTTAATGCGGGCGTTAGCGTGATTCCGTCCGTTGCTTTTCTGACGACGCTGACAATGGTGGGAATCGTAACATTCCCGCTTGAAAAGAGGGAGTTTGGCGTCAAGTTCACCGCAGTGCGCAACGGTCTTAGCTTTCTTTTTGCTATTGTTATCGCGCTTGTGATGGGGGTGATGATATGACGATTATAAAAAAGATCAAAGAGAACCCGTTTTTAGCGATTGTGGCCTTGGCTTATAGCATCATGTTCCTCGCAAAACCGGCAATGGGCATGGCGTCGGTGAAAAGCAGCGGGTATTATATCAAAGAAATGCTCATGATTATG
>DALYYK010000148.1:0-6600 GCA_031983305.1 Candidatus Fimivivens sp.
AGCAGCAGCTGTGCGTTTTTAAGCCCGTGCACCACCGCTATTTTCAGCTCGGTATCGCCGATTTTGACCGTCGCTTCCTTGACCATATCGTCCATGCCGCGCACGCCGGAATATTTAATCTCGCGCAGCGTGTTGTGGCTCTTTTTGCCTGAGACCCGCCGGATGACCGCCTCAGTAACGCCGCCGGTCGTGCCAAAGATAACGCCCGCGCCGCTGCCCATGCCAAACGGCATGTCGGTGGCCTCGTCGTCAATCTCGTCGAAGCGGATACCCACCTCTTTGATCATCGTCGAGATACCGCGTGTCGTGATGACATAATCAACGTCGGGTATGCCGTTGACGTAAAACTCCTCGCGCGCGGCCTCGGATTTTTTAGCCGCGCAGGGCATAACCGAGATGACCACCGTGTCACGCGGGTCCTCGTCGTCTAAGCGCGCCTGTGCCTTGATGACCGAGCCGAACATCTGCTGGGGCGACTTGCAGCTTGACAAATGCGGAATATACTTGGCGTTGGCGTTTTCAACATAGCTGACCCACGCCGGGCAGCAGGAGGTGAACATCGGGAACGGGCCACCCTTTTCGAGCCGGCGCAAAAACTCGGCCGATTCCTCCATGACCGTCAGGTCGGCGCCCAGCGACGTGTCATAGACCTCGTCAAAGCCCATGCGCTTCATAGCGGCAACCAGCTTACCCATTTTATTGGCGCCCGGCGCAATACCGAACGCCTCGCCGATGGCGACGCGAACGGCGGGCGCAATCTGTGCCACCACCCGCTTGCGGGGACTTTGCAGCGCCGCCCAAATGTTTCCAATCTGATTCTTGATCGTGATCGCCCCGGTGGGACAGACCGCTGCGCACTGGCCGCAGTTGATGCATTTGGTCTCGCTGATCTTGCGGTTAAAGGCGGGCATCACCCGCAGGTTGGAGCCGCGGTGGACAAAATCGAGAATCGCCATGCCCTGAATCTCGTCACAGACCCGCACGCAGTCGCCGCAGAGGATGCATTTATTCGGGTCGCGGACAATTGAACGGCTGCTCGTGTCGGTCTCCATCATCTCGCGCGTGTCCTCAAAGCGCACGCGGCGCACGCCAAACTGCTTGGCCATATCCTGTAGCTTGCAGTCGCCGTTTTTCTCGCAGATGGTGCAGTCGCGGCAGTGAGCGGCCAGCAGCAGCTCAAGAATCATTTTGCGGTGCTTGAGCGTTCTAGCGGTGTTGGTGCGGATGCGCAGCCCGTCGCGGGGTTCCATCGAGCAGGAGGCCTCGATCTGCCCGTTCTCGAGCTCTACGACGCACATGCGGCAGGCGCCATAGGTCGAAAGCTCGGTATGATAACAAAAAGTCGGCATCGAGATGCCCGCCTTGCGCATGACGGCTAAAACATTCTTCTCGTCGTCAAAGCCGATGCGGTGGTCGTCAATATACATATATCCCTTGCTCATGGGTTATCCCTCCTTAACAGCGCCGAAAGCGCAGGATGAAATGCAAGCGCCGCATTTAATGCACTTGGCCGCGTCGATGATAAACGGCTCTTTGATCTTGCCGCTAATGGCCCCGACCGGACAGCTGCGGGCGCATTTGCTGCACCCCTTACACAGCACGGGGTCGATGTAGATGGTTTTAAGCGCTGTGCAGCTGCCTGCGGGACATTTTCTGTCCACGATGTGCGCGAGATATTCGTCGCGGAAAGCTTTGAGTGTGCTGCGCACCGGCGAGGGCGCGGTCTTGCCCAGCCCGCACAGCGACGTTTCAGCGATCGTCTCGGTCAGCTCTTCCAATAGGTCGAGGTCGGCGCGCTCGCCCTTGCCCGCGACAATGCGCTCTAAAATCTCCAGCATGCGCTTGGTGCCCTCGCGGCAGGGCACGCATTTGCCGCAGGATTCGTTCTGAGTAAAGTTCATGAAGAAGCGTGCGACCTCGACCATGCAGGTGTCCTCGTCCATGACGACGAGGCCGCCCGAGCCGATCATCGCCCCGCGTTTTTGCAGCGAGTCGAAGTCGAGCGGAATATCGAGATCGGCGGTGATTAGACAGCCGCCCGAGGGGCCGCCGATCTGCACGGCCTTAAACCGTTTGCCGTTTTTGACGCCGCCGCCGATATCCATAATGATCTCGCGCAGCGTTGTGCCCATCGGCACCTCGATGAGGCCGGTATTGTTGACGTTGCCGGTCAGCGCAAAGGCCTTGGTGCCGGGGCTGTTCTCCGGCCCGATCGAGCGGTACCAGTCGGCGCCGTTTAGAATGATAAGCGGGACGTTCGCAAACGTCTCGACATTATTTAAAACGGTCGGCTTGCCGAACAGGCCCTGCTCGACGGTGCGCGGCGGCTTGACGCGCGGCATGCCGCGATGCCCCTCGATTGAAGCGGTCAGCGCGCTGCCCTCGCCGCAGACAAAAGCCCCCGCGCCCCGGTTGATGTGAATATCAAACGAAAAGCCGCTGCCCAGAATGTTCTGACCCAAAAGCCCCCATTCGCGCGCCTTGGCGATGGCGATTTTAAGCCGCTCGACCGCCAGCGGGTATTCGGCGCGGACGTAGACATAGCCCTCGTTCGCCCCGCTGGCGTAGCCCGCGATGAGCATGCCCTCGAGCATCTTGTGGGGGTCGCCCTCCATGACGCTGCGGTCCATGAAAGCGCCGGGGTCGCCCTCGTCGCCGTTACAGACGACGTAGTGCACCGGCTCCTTCTGGCGGCGCACTTGCTCCCACTTGCGCCCAGCCGGGAAACCGCCGCCCCCGCGTCCCCGCAGGTTGGAGGCTGAGATGGTCTTGCAGACCGCCTCGGGCGTCATATCAAACAGCACCTTCGAGACAGCCTCATAGCCGCCCTTGGCGATATATTCAAAAACATCTTCCGCGTCGGTCTGGCCGCAGTTTGAGAGGACGTTTCGCGTCTGCTTTTTGTAAAACGGAATCTCCGATTGGCCTTGATAGGTCTTGCCGTCGACCTTATAAAGCAGCCGGTCGATGACCTCGTTGCCGAGAATCGATTTCTCAATAATCTCGTCGCAGTCCTCAAGCTGAACCTTTATGTACAAAACGTCGAGCGGTTCAATTTTGAGCAGCGGGCCCATCTCACAAAAGCCGTGGCAGCCCGACCGCTTGAGGCCGATGTTTTCCCCGTGTGGCTCGTGCCGCAACTCGACGCAGACGTCGATGCCCCGCTTTTCGCAGACCGATTTAATTCGGCTATAGATGTGCAGCGCGCCGCCCGCGACGCAGCCGGTGCCGCAGCAGACCAATACTTGCTTTTTCTGCATCGCCAGCGACTGTTCCGCCCGATGGCGCAGCGCGTTCAATTCCGCGAGGGTGTTAAGCTTCGGCATAGGACGCGCCCTCCTTTTTTAAATCGGCCAGCAGCTCGAGCGCCTTTTCGGGCGTCATGGCCGGGTGAACCACGTCGTTTATCGTAATGACCGGCGAAAGCCCGCACGCCCCGAGACATGAGACAGTCTCAACGGTGAACAGCAGGTCGTCGGTCGTCTGTTTTTTTCCCGAAAGACCTAAGTCTCCGCGAATGGCCTCGAGAATCGGAATCGACTTGCGCACATGACAGGCTGTGCCGTCGCAGATACGGATGATATTCTTGCCCTTTGGCAGCAGCGAAAAGTTCTCGTAAAAGGTGGCGACGCTGTAGGCCTTGGCGATGCTGATATTCAGGCCTTTGGCAATCTGCTCAAGCGCGCTCTCGGGCAGATAGTTGTACAGGGCTTGAACGTCCTGCATGATGGCGATGAGCGCGGGCGCGCGGTAGTCATGGGCCGCCAGAATCTGCTCTACATCGGCTTTGAGTGCTTTGTGCTCCATTGCGGATCCTCCCGGTCGGTTATTTTGCATTAAAAGCTGCAAGATTTTGCGGTTGTGGCGAATAAAATGAATCCGATATTGCATGAACATTTTATATAAAAGTATTTGCTTCGTCAATAGATTTTGTTAGAAAATTATCAAATTTGTTAAAAAATACTCAAACCGGAGGCCGCGCTGACCGCCGTATTGAAGTATTTGTCAAGACTTTAACAAGTCTTATGGCGTAAGTGCCCCGTTCCACCTGCATGCTTGCCGTCAAAGCCGCAATGAAAGCCGGTTAGGGCATGCGTACAGAGTTCATCCGGGCGGGTATTCGCCACATGGCAGCGCGTGAATTTTGATTGACAGCCTTTACAAATTATTATACAATCGACTAAAAAGGGAGGCACGATTATGGATGAGACATTAAAGCTGTTGCTCAGTAAAATGGATGAAATGAATGCGGGCCTCCAAGAGTTGAAAATCGACGTGCGGGAGCTCAAGACCGACGTATCGGCACTTAAAACCGACATGGTGGAGGTTAAGGCCGATATATCAGCGCTTAAAACCGATGTATCGGCGCTTAAAACCGACGTATCAGAGCTCAAAACCGACGTATCGGCACTTAAAACCGACATGGTGGAGGTTAAGGCCGACATAAAGGGCTTGAAGACCGACATGGGCGCGGTGAAAGAAAAGGTCGAGGCGCTGTACGACTGGGTGGACGACGTTGATTTGAGAGTAAAGGATCTTAAAGACGCCCAACCCGCATAAAATTTCCGCTCCGCGCCGCAAGGCTGCGGGGCGTTTACTTTTTTAAAACAGGCGGGGCGGGTTACTTATAGAACATTTTGCCGGTGGAATGCTTAAAAGACAGTAAGAATAATGCAAACTGCGGCATAAAATGTCGAAAAGGTTGTACAAAAAGCCATATTAAGAAAATCTGGAAATGGGCGATTTATATTAGTGAACGGGTAAAACCGCTCGAAAGCAGGTTTGGGACGCAGGGCCCGCGTTCCCGGACCGGCGTAATATAAAAACAGCAGGACAATGGATTGCCCCGCTGCGAAAAATTTATCATGGAGGAAAATACAATGATCGTTCAGCACAATATTATGGCGTTAAACGCCTACAACAGACTCTCCGCGAATAATAGCTCGGTTTCCAAGAACCTTGAGAAGCTCTCTTCGGGCTACAAGATCAACCGCGCGGGCGACGACGCAGCCGGTCTGGCCATCTCTGAGAAGATGCGCGCCCAGATCACCGGCCTTGAGCGTGCCAGCGACAACGCGCAGGACGGCATCTCGCTTGTTCAGACCGCTGAAGGCGCACTGACCGAGGTGCACAGCATGCTCAACCGTATGGTCGAGCTGGCCACTCAGTCCTCCAATGGCACCTATGACAATAGCACCGACCGCGCCAACCTGCAGTCTGAGATTGTCTCGCTCAAGGATGAGATCAATCGTATCGCTGACGAGACTAACTTTAACGGCATCAATCTGCTTGACGGTTCGCTGGGTGACAGCGTGAACGCGACCGGCGCGATCATCAACGACGCTAGCGTTACAGGTACAGAGCTTAAGGCGACCGCTTCCCAGTATAAGGGCGGCGTTGTTGGCGTAGGCGGCACGGCGGCAGGCGGTTATAAGCTGACCGTTACTTACACCGACGGAGATGGCGTCTCTAAGAACCGCGAGGTTGCATATGAGGGTAGTGCCACTGCTTCCACCAATCTGGAGAATATGAGAGCCGCTTTGGCGAAGGACGAGGTTCTTTCCAAGCTCTTTGATGTGGCAACCACCAGTGACTCAAGAGTACAGCTGACCAGCAAGGCCACCGGCGCTGACGCGGCGACTGTCACTGGGATGAAAACCAGCGATGCTACTGCTACTGCACTAGGCACCGCCGGTATTTCCAGTGTAAATGGTACCGGTAACGGCAAGTCCTTTGCAGTTGGTGATGCTACTGCTGTTATTAGCGGTGGCGATAGCATTTCTATTAATGGTAAAACCTTTGTGTTCACAACTAACGATGGTGATCCAGTGCCTAAGGGCGCTGTTGGCGTGCATGCTGGTGCTAATAATGCGGATGCAATTAAAAATCTACAGGCGGCCCTTGAGAAGAACGGTATCAAGAATGTATCAGTTGCAGTTAAAGTCGATGCTGTTGCTGATACAACTACTCTGAATGTCACCTCCAACGGCGGTGGTCTTGGTCTGCAGATTGGCGATACCGCTTCGCAGCGCATCACCGTTAAGGTTGACAATATGAGCGCCACCTCGCTGGGCCTTGACGCGGTCGACGTCAGCACCGAAGCTAACGCCACCAACTCCATTCAGGCGATCAAGGATGCCATCAACACCGTTTCTTCCACCCGTTCCGACCTCGGTGCGATTCAGAACCGCCTCGAGTACACGGTCAACAACCTGGCCACCACCACCGAGAACCTGACCTCCGCCGAGTCCCGTATCCGCGATACCGACATGGCGAAGGAAATGATGGCCTACACCAAGAACAACGTTCTGTCGCAGGCCGCTCAGGCAATGCTCGCACAGGCCAACCAGCAGCCCCAGCAGGTTCTGCAGCTGCTCCGTTAATTTGCATAACAGTCTGGCTGCCGCCTAACCGCGTTGGCCGCGTGATGCAAAGGCTCGCCGCCTAAAGCGGCGGGGGTCAAACATAATAATAACGCCCGGGCTGTTAAAGGCCCGGGCGTTGTTGTGCTTAAAAAGACATGTCTGTTTTGTATCTAAAGTTACTATTTTTAAAAGGGAAAGGCAGTTTATAAACCGATGCGGTTTATCTCACCAGCTC
>DALYYK010000149.1:0-6588 GCA_031983305.1 Candidatus Fimivivens sp.
TGTAAAACTTAAAAACCTGTCGTTAAAGACCACCTCGCTGGGCGAAAACCGCGCCAGTTCATTCTTTAACGGCGTTAAATCTCCCGAGGGCAGGTGCGTTACAAACACCTGCCCTGTCGAGATATCGGCAAAGGCGAGGCCAAATGCCTCCTCGCCCGCATAGACCGACGCAATATAATTGTTCGAACCCTCGTCGAGCATGTTCGCTTCGATGAGGGTTCCGGGCGTGACAACGCGAATCACCTCGCGCTTGACGACGCCTTTGGCCTCTTTAGGATCCTCGACCTGTTCACAGATCGCGACCTTATAGCCCTTTTTGATCAGCCTCGCGATATAGGCCTCACAGCTATGATGGGGTACGCCGCACATCGGCGCGCGCTCCTCCTGCCCGCAATCCCGGCCGGTTAACACCAGCTCTAGCTCACGGGAAGCGATCTGAGCATCTTCATAGAACATCTCATAAAAGTCGCCCAGACGAAAGAACAGAATATGATCCTTATGCTGTTCTTTAATCTCAAAATACTGCTGCATCATTGGAGAAAGCGGCGGCATCCCCATCACCTCGAATCAAAAATATTAAGACCGTCTGCAAAATACAGCAGTCAAACAAACGCGTCTAAGACACGCCAAGATTATAACAGTAATCTGCGGGCGGTAAAAACAGCCCGCTTCCTGCGGTCTTTGACAATATTTTAGTGGCAGCCGCCGCAGGAGCCGCAGGAGCCCGAGCAGCTGGCCTGCTGCTCAATCATGTCGGGATCCTGACCGTTGGCGCTGCCGGTGATGATCTGCGAAATGAAGTTTAAGGTGCTCTCAAGCTGTGCCTTCGCCGCATTATACGCCATCATCGTGGGGTCTTCGGTGACGCTTTGGTAGAGGGTGCGCAGCTTGGAATCAAGCTCGGTGATCAGATCTTCGTTCTTCTCTCCCTCGCCCTTCATGACCTCTTTGTTGAGCTGAAGGCGCAGCTCGGAGAACTCGTTGATCTTGCTTTGCAGCTCAGTCGATTTCTCGGTCGCGGCACTGGCTTCGTTCATTTTCTGATAGAGCTCATCCTGCTGAATCGCCTTGCCCAGTTCACGCGCCATTTGAATAATATCCATGTGTGTAACTCCTTCGTTTTATAAAATATTTATAATATTATCCCATACGCGTAAGCGGATGGCATAATTTGCGCATCAAATGATGTGTCAAACAATCGTTCCGACCATCGCCCAGTTCATTGCGTCGGTAATTTTAATATCTGCGAAACATCCGATCAGGCCGCGATCGCCCTGCGCCTCAACGATGACGTTGCCCTCAGTGCGCCCCGCCACAAAGCCCTCGCCGCTTTTCCCGACCGAATCGAGCAGTACGCGCAGCGTTTTGCCGACCATCGCATGATTTTGTTCGCTGCAAATATCCTGTTGGACCTTTAAGAGCGTCCTGAACCACTCAGATTTCTCTTTCTCGGTTACTATATCGGGCATATCGGCAGCACCGGTACCGCTCCTGCGGGAATAGATAAAGGTAAAGAGCGCATTGTAGCCCACTTCTTTGATGAGTTCAAGCGTCTCCAAAAATTCCTCCCGTGTCTCGCCCGGGAAACCAACAATGATATCGCTCGAAAAAGTGACATCCGGCATGCGCTGCTGGGCGTAGGCGATCAGCTTGCGGTAATGCGCGATGTCGTAGTGCCGGTTCATCGCTTTGAGCACTCGGTCACTGCCGCTCTGCACCGGCAGATGAATGTGGTGACAGATATGCGTGCTCTCAGCGATGGCGTCGATAAGCCCAAAGGTGCAGTCCTTCGGATGCGAGGTCATAAAGCGCAGGCGATATTCCCCGGGAATTAAGTCTAACCGCCGCAGCAGCGCCGTGAAATCGCAGGGCGGATTTAGGCCCTTGCCGTAGGAATTGACGTTTTGCCCGAGCAGCGTAATTTCTTTAAAGCCCTGCGCCAGAATTTCTTTCGCTTCAGCCTCCACCATTTCGGGTGCACGCGAAACCTCTCGCCCACGCACATGCGGCACAATGCAGTAGGAGCAGAAATTGTCGCAGCCCTGCATGATGGGTAACCACGCCTTGACGCCTTCCTCACGCACAACCGGCACGCCTTCCACCACAGTTTTTGCAGATTCGCGGTCAAATACCCGCTTATCTTTAGAAAGGCGGTCGGCGATCATAGCGGGCAGCCGGTGTAACGCGCCGGTACCAAAAACAATATCGACATAGGGAAAGCTGTTTTTTATTTTATCGGCCACCGACTGTTGCTGCATCATGCAGCCGCAGAGCGCAATCATCATGTCGGGGCGGGCGCGTTTGACATTCTTTAAAGCGCCGACGTTGCCAAACACACGGTCCTCAGCCGTCTCGCGCACCGCGCAGGTGTTGAACAGCACAAAATCAGCGATCTCTGCGCTGTCGGTAAAGCCGAAGCCCATTTTGACCAGCAGCCCTTTGATATGTTCAGTGTCTGAAACGTTCTGCTGACAGCCAAAGCTGTGCACATACGCCAACGGCGGATGGTCAAAACGCGCCTGTAACAGCTGTGCCGAGCGTACGAGCATAAAGTCTTCAAACTGCTCGTCGGGCAGCGTTAATGGGAGAGACTCTCTCACTGTAATACTCCTCTATTTTCCTTGGGATATTCTTAAAAGCCTACGCCTCGGGGATGGTTACGATGCCACTCGCACCAAAATTTCAGAAAAACGCCGATATCCCCTATGCACAGACCTTGCGCAGACGCCTTGTCCTGCATCCTTACTTTTAAGAAGCGCCCTAAATAAACTAAAATAGTATACCATAAAATGCTGCAATACACAACTATGCCGCGTATTACACTGCTTCTTAGCTAAAAATGACCGTTCACGCCATTGCGCCTCTCTAACGGCATCCGTGAGGTTGTGGAATACCTGCAAGGCGGTAAGTAAATCCAAGCTGTGGGCATTGATGATCAGGCAACCTTGAAGCAGATTTTAGACTCCTTTTATGGCGTTTAAGCCTTATCCGCTTGGATTAAAATTATATCCGAAAAATCATTACATTTTTATAGGTCAATTTCTAATTGGCAAGCACAACCTAAAGCATCTTTTTCAGATAGCGCCCCGTGTAGGAGGCTTCACAAGCCGTAATCTGCTCAGGCGTGCCGCAAGCGACCAACTCGCCGCCGCGGTCACCGCCCTCGGGGCCAAGATCGACGATATAATCAGCCACCTTGATAACGTCGAGATTATGCTCGATGACTACGACCGAGTTGCCGGCACTCACCAAGGTTTGCAAAACCTCAATAAGCTTGCGCACGTCGTCGGTATGCAGCCCCGTCGTCGGCTCGTCGAGCACATAGATTGTCCGGCCGGTAGGCCGCTTTGAAAGTTCGGTCGCCAGCTTGACGCGCTGCGCCTCACCTCCCGAAAGGGTGGTTGCGGGCTGACCGAGCTTGACATAGCCCAAGCCCACATCATAAAGTGTCTGAATACGGCGACGAATCTTGGGGATATTCTCAAAGAAGCCGAGCGCCTCCTCGACGGTCATCTCTAAAATGTCGAAAATGCTTTTGCCTTTATATTTGATCTCAAGCGTCTCGCGATTGTAGCGCTTGCCTTTGCAAACCTCGCACGGGACATAGATATCGGGCAAAAAATGCATTTCGATTTTGATGATGCCGTCGCCCTGACACGCCTCGCAGCGCCCACCCTTGACGTTAAATGAAAACCGTCCGCCGGAGTAACCGCGCAGGTTCGCTTCGTTGGTCGTGGCGTACAGCTCGCGGATGTCTGTAAAGACACCGGTATAGGTCGCGGGGTTCGAACGCGGCGTGCGGCCGATCGGAGACTGGTCGATCGCGATGACCTTATCAAGCGCCTCAAGGCCCAGAATTTCATCATGAAGACCCGGTTTAATGCGTGCGCCGTTTAATTCCCCTGCCAGCTTTTTATAAAGAATCTCGTTGATCAAGGAGCTTTTGCCCGAGCCTGAAACGCCGGTTATCGCCGTGAGCGTCCCCAGCGGAATCGAGACATCGATATTTTTAAGGTTATTGTGTCGGGCGCCCTTGATATTCAGCACCAGACCGTTGCCCTGCCGCCGCACCTCGGGCACGGCGATTTTTTCACGTCCGCTTAAATAATTGCCGGTAACCGAGGCTTTGCAAGCTATCAGGCCCTTCAAATCACCGGCGTAAACGACATTGCCGCCATGGACACCCGCACCCGGGCCGATATCGACGACAAAATCCGCCGCGCGAATCGTGTCCTCGTCATGCTCTACGACGATGACGGTGTTGCCAAGATCGCGCAAGCGTTGCAGTGTCGCGATCAGCTTGTCATTGTCGCGCTGATGCAGGCCGATGGACGGCTCGTCGAGAATGTAAAGCACCCCCATGAGGTAGGAACCGATCTGGGTCGCCAGGCGGATGCGTTGGCTCTCGCCGCCCGAGAGGGTTCCCGCTGCGCGGGAGAGGGTCAGATATTCGAGCCCGACGCTCTTTAAAAAGCCCAAACGCTCGCGAATTTCCTTTAGAATCTGGGTGGCGATCATCTGCTCGCGCTCGGTCAGCGCCAACGCGTCCAAAAACTCCAGCGCCTTGGCGACCGACATGGATGAAAATTGGCTGATGTTGACGCCGCCCACCGTCACAGCCAGCGATACCGGCTTTAAGCGCTCTCCGTGGCAGTCAGGGCAGAGCACCGAGCTCATCCAGCTCGCAATCTCTTCCTTCATCCATTGGCTCGAGGTTTCACGAAAGCGCCGCTCAAGGTTATTGACAACGCCCTCAAAATCGGTGTGATACGCGCCGCGCATACTACCCGTCTCACGGCGCACCGTAATTTTTTCGCCATTGTTGCCAAACAGAAGGATATCCTGCGCCGATTTAGGCAGCTTTTTAAAGGGCGCGTCAAGCGAGAAGCCATAGTGCTCGGCCAGCCCCTCGTAATACATCTGGGCGATGCCACCCTCGGCGTAATACCAACCACTGGCCTTGATTGCGCCCTCGCGGATCGAGAGGTTTTTGTTGGGTACCACGAGATCGGGATCCACCTTCATAAAGGTGCCTAGGCCGGTGCACTTTTCGCAGGCGCCAAACGGCGAGTTAAACGAGAACATGCGCGGCGCGAGATCGTCGATCGAAATATCGTGCTCAGGGCAGGAATAGCTTTGCGAAAACAGCAGCTCTTCTCCGTCGACCACGTCGATGAGCACCAAGCTGCCGGTGAGCGAGAGCGCCGTCTCGATTGAGCCCGCCAACCGCGAACGGATCGACGTAGACACCACCAGGCGGTCAATGACCACATCAAGCGTGTGCTTTTTATTCTTTTCAAGCGTGATGTTTTCGGTCAGATCATACATATGGCCATCCACGCGGACGCGGATGTAGCCGGAGCGGCGCGCGGCGTCAAGCTCTTGCTGGTGAGTGCCCTTTCGCCCGCGAATCACCGGCGCCATGACCTGAATCTTAGTTTTTTCGGGTAGCGCAAGCACACGGTCGACCATCTGATCCACCGTTTGCTGAGAAATTTCCCGTCCGCAGATCGGGCAGTGCGGAATGCCGATTCTGGCGTAAAGCAAGCGCAGGTAATCGTAAATTTCGGTGACGGTGCCCACCGTCGAACGCGGGTTGTTCGAGGTGGATTTCTGGTCGATCGATATCGCGGGCGAAAGTCCCTCAATGCTGTCGACGTTCGGTTTTTCCATCTGGCCTAAAAACTGCCGCGCGTAGGAGCTCAGACTCTCGACATAACGGCGCTGGCCATCGGCGTAAAGCGTGTCAAACGCCAGCGAGCTTTTGCCTGAGCCCGAAAGCCCGGTGAGCACGACAAGCTTATCGCGCGGGATGGTCAGGTCGATATTTTTCAGGTTATGCTCGCGCGCACCCTTGATAATAATTTGATCCTTTGACAAGTGACAATTCCTCCGTGGACTTCAAAATATAATCTTTATGCTTAATTTTAATTCCTGTTTTATAAAAACCGATGACTGACAAAGCGCAGGCCGCCGTCATCGGCGCGTTTTAAGGTAATCTCCCGCCTTGGCGCTCGATTCTGCACAAAGTCGGCTAACTGGTTCTCGGGTATGCCGTTTTCATCTGACCATACGAAATATCCGCCCATGCCCTCGTAGATATAAACCGCTTCGACGCGGTAGCCATCCGCGGTCGCTGCATAATTGAGCACAAAGGGCAGCACATTATAACCACCCCCCATATGCGGCGGGGTGATGACCCCTTCCTGCTCAAAATACCGCCACTTAGAGTCGTCCTCCAACGGCAGCGAAAAATCATCGCCGCATAGCAGTTTGGCCGTCTGACGGACATGACCCGCAATCCAAAACATCTCCTCGGTCATGCCAAGCTTGGCCGAAACCGAATCGGCAATAGGGGCAAGCTCTTTTCGATAACGCTGCGGCTCGTTTGCAGACGGGGTGCTCCAATAATAGGCGGTTGCCAAAATGCAGCTTAAACGCAGTTCGCTTGGCTCGAGTTCAAGGGGCGTGGCGACATTTCTTTCTATTTTACCCAGCGTCGATAAAAACAGAGAAATTTCCTTTGCGGTTTCATCAATGGGCTCGATCGGCATCGTCACAAACCGCGGTTGAATGCCCTCATAGGGA
>DALYYK010000150.1:0-6564 GCA_031983305.1 Candidatus Fimivivens sp.
GCATAGACCTTCAGGTTATCCATCGTTTGCAGCATCGATTCATAGGCCAATTTCGCCTGCTGGCGCTGAAGGTCGAAGGTCACGTTATTTTCACCGCTGGTAATACCCTTATAGATGTCGTACGCCTTGAGCGCGGTTTCGTAGTTGTCGTAGGCGGTTTCAAACATCACATAATAATAGTTGTAGAGGGTACGGCTACCATATTGCTCAAGCTCTTCGTAATAATCCTTCTCCGCTTTTTTAAATGCATCGTAAGCCCCCTCCTCTTTAGGATTTTTGTCATAAGCATCCTCAGCGGCTTTATAGGCTTTATAGACCTTTTTGTAGCGGCTCATGTTAAAATCAGGCTCATCAAGCTGGCGCTGCAGCTCGGCACGTGCTGATTCATAAGCGTTTTGCGCCGCTGAAATTTTAGATTGGTACTCCAATTCGGTCAACTCGTTGCCTGAGCCGGTCTCGGCCGAGTCAATGCCTTTAAGTGAAAGCTCATAGGCCAGCTTGGACTGCTCCAGGCCAATCTGGTAGTCGGTAGAATCCAATTCGTAGAGAAGCTGCCCCTCCTTGACGGTGTCGCCAACCTCAAAATAGGTTTTAAGCACCGTGCCAGGGGTCTTACCAAAGACCAAAACCTGATCGTCGGGCATAACCCTCCCGGTAAAATCGGCCTTTTGTGAAATGCTGTCACGAACAGGGGCCTGTGTATGTACGCGTATGGCTGAGGCTTCGCTGACCGCAACTGTTTTGTCGCTGCAACCGACGGTGCCCAATAGCACGATCGAGGCGCAAACGGCGGCTGTTACTCTTTTAGATAACATTTTTTTCACCTTTCATTCCCTCCGAAAAATGGATCCGAAAATATCTGCAACCAGTATAAGACAAGGATATGGATAAAGCTTGAACAACATTAAAAAAATATACACCTGTTTCGTAAACTATGAAAGTGCGGTGAAATAAATCTAAAATGCGCCGCCGAGCGGCGATGCACAAATTAAAAATATCTCTGATATTTTTAACAATTTTAAGCTTTTATCCAACACCATGTTGTGATACAATGTGTTATATTATGTGACAACTATTTTAAATAGTCAATCATCAATTCACGACAGAGTGTCGGGTAATCGATGGACGGAGAAGCCGCTATGAAAAGACGGGCGGAGCAGACGCTGCTGACCAAAGAAAAGCTGACCAACGCCTTTTGGGAGCTGTATGAACAAAAGCCCTACGAGCAGATAACGGTGCGCGAAATTTCTGAGCTGGCGGGCTATAACCGCAGTACCTTCTACACCTATTTTAAAGATGTCTACGACGTGCTCGAGCAGACCGAGGCGGATATCTACCGCCTGCTCGAAGAAGAATTTGACCGTGGTCACCACATAATGAACAGAGAGCAGATGTTGGAATCGGTACGCGCTATCGGCGGATTTCTGACGAAGAACCGCAAACGCCTCGTGCTGCTGCTCGGAGAAAATGGCGATGCGAAGTTTACCCACCGTATGATGCAGCGGATGCGGGAGCATATGCGGCTGCACCTGCGCAGGGTCACCCGCAGGGACGATGCAACCTTTGAATATATGGTGGAATATATTGTGAACGCCCATGTGGGGCTGACGCTGCGATGGTTTCAAAACGGCTGCGATATTCCGTTTGAGGAGATGACGGCGTTGATTTTCCGTCTGACCACCGGCGGGCTGGTGTCGGCGCTGACCGGCAGCGACGCCGCGCTGGAACAGGCCGCGATCCTTTTTAATGTGGGCGGAACGGGCGACCAACAGAGCACCCCTAATAAATGACGCAAAGGAGAAGGCAGGATGAAATATTTGATTATCGGAACCGGAGGCACCGGCGGCGCGGTCGGCGGCTTTCTTGCCGCGGCCGGTCACGACGTGACCTTTATCGCGCGCGGCGCGCACCTCGCAGCGATGAAGGAAAAGGGCCTCACCGTAAAGTCGGGCATCAAGGGCGAGTTTTGTATTGAGAATCCCAAGGCCTGCACCGCTGAGGATTATCACGACACCCCCGATGTGGCCTTTGTCTGCGTCAAGGGCTATTCGATTGACGATGCCGCGGCGCTGCTGGACCGCTGCGCGGATGAAAAAACCGTCATCATCCCGATCCTGAATATTTTTGGCACCGGCGAAGCATTGCAACAGCGTTTGCCCGGACGGCGCGTGCTTGACGGCTGCATCTACATCACGACCTATGTGTCGGGGCCTGGCGAGATTACGCAGGGCGGCAAGCTGTTTAAAGTCGTCTTTGGTGAGCGCGACGGCCACATCGATGCCACGCTCGAGCAGATTGCCAACGCGCTCGAGGACAGCGGCATCCGCGCCGACCTGACGTCCGATATCCGCCGCAAGTGCTTTGAGAAATATGCGCTGATCAGCGCGATGGCCACCGCGGGCGCTTATTTTGATGCGCCGACTGGCGTGGTGTATTCGACGCCCGAGATGCGCGAGATGTTCAACAACCTCTCAAAGGAGATCGACGCGCTGGCCGGTGCGATGGGCATTCCGTTTGAGGTGGATATTGTGGCCAAGAACCTGCGTACGCTCGAGACGGCGCTGCCGGATACAACCGCCTCTTTGCAAAAGGATCTGAAAAAGGGCGGGAACAGTGAAATCGACGGCCTGATCTTCGAACCGGTGCGTTTAGGCAGACGTTATAACGTCGAAACGCCGGCATTTTTGACGGCGGCGCAAAAATTTGGTTTTCAAGGATGATATTGCAAGACAGGGACACTGCATTGACAAGTATATCGCACAATGATATATTTGAATTAAAGGTATATCGTATTGTGATATACTAATGCCGGTAGCAGGAGGGACTATTCGTGGACGAAAGCACACAAAAACTAATTTCAGACTATCTGCCCATGAGCGAGCAGAGCTTTTTACTGCTTCTGTGCCTCACTGAGCCCCGCCATGGCTATGGCATCATGCAAATGGTGCTTGAGCAGTCCCACGGCAGGGTCAGCCTCGGCCCCTCCACTGTATACACAATTTTGTATAAGATGGAGCAGGACGGATTGATTGAGGTGGTAAAAGAAGTGGATAGACGCAAGGTTTATGCCATTACATACGCTGGGCGGCAGGTGCTGCTGGCGGAAGCTGAACGGATTGCCGGGCTTTCGCGGTATGCCCAGCAGGTTTTGGCGCAAAGCGGCATCGCTGTGCCTACATTGCAGTAAAGCTTTATGAGGTGAAGGAGAGTAATATGATGGGGATTCTGATAACGCTTTCCCGGTATATGCCGCTTACCTGGCTGCTTATTTCGGTTATATTGGGGGCCATTGAGGGCGCGACGATTGATCTGGTTGCCATCTGGTTTGCGCTGGGCGCGTTTGTGACCATTATTCCGGCGGCCATGGGGTTGCCTTTTTGGATGCAGCTGATCGTGTTTTTAACCGTGAGCTTGGTTACGCTTGCCTTTACAAGGCCGGTTGCTTCCAAGGTGCTCAGGGTTAAAAAGACCAGCACCAACGCCGACCGCATCATCGGCATGATCGGCGTGGTCACCCAGCCGATCGACAATATCAGTGGTCAGGGCCGCGTGCTGGTCAACGGGCTGGACTGGGCCGCGCGTTCGGATGACGGCGCGCCGATCGAAGCAAAAGAGAGCGTACTCATCAAGTCGATTGAGGGCGTTAAAGTCATCGTTGAACGGGTTGTTTAAAGGAGAAGACATGGTTGCCACAAATCTGTTGCTGATTTTGTTGCTTTGCGGCGCGTTTTTCGCGATAGCTGTCGGCTTTATTCTGGCGCTGGTGTTGGGCGGACGGAAAAAGTGAGGCTGTTTGCCGCCGCGTTGCCGAAAGCGTTAAAACCCGCCGCACAGCGGGCAGGCCGACTTCCGGCGGTTATATGCAGCATTGCTGCACACACTAAAGTACAGCGACAAGTTGTCCATGCGCATGCGGCGCATGCATTTTGTCGTCCGGTTCAAAATACAGCACATAATAAAGCGATAAGCAATACACAATAAATTATAAAGTGGAGGGAATTCTTATGCCGCCTATTATTGGAACTCTTATGCTGTTGATCATCATTCTTGTGGCGCTCTACACGGTTGCCAACTGTGTGCGTATTGTGCCGCAGGCCACCGTGTATGTCATTGAACGCCTCGGCGCGTACCATATGACATGGGAGACCGGCCTGCACGTCAAGGTGCCGTTTTTTGACCGGGTTGCCAAGAAGGTTTCAATCAAAGAGCAGGTTGTCGATTTTAAGCCGCAGCCCGTTATCACCAAGGATAACGTCACGATGCAGATCGATACCGTCGTGTTCTTCCAGATCACCGACGCCAAGCTGTATGCCTATGGCGTGGAGCGCCCTCTTTCGGCGATTGAAAACCTCACTGCCACGACCTTGAGAAACATCATCGGCGATATGGAGCTGGACCACACGCTGACCTCGCGCGACGTCATCAACACCCGCATTACGGCGATTCTTGATACCGCCACCGACAAGTGGGGCATTAAGGTCAACCGCGTCGAGCTTAAAAACATCATTCCGCCTAAGGAAATTCAGGACGCGATGGAAAAGCAGATGAAGGCCGAGCGTGAAAAGCGCGAGAACATCCTGCGTGCCGAGGGTGAAAAGGCGAGCAAGATTCTAGTGGCGGAAGGCGACAAGGAGTCGCAGATTCTGCGCGCCCAAGCTGAAAAGGAAGCCGCCATTTTGCACGCCGACGCCGTCCGCGAGCAGAAGATTCGCGAGGCGCAGGGCGAGGCCGAAGCCGTGATAATGGTACAGAGGGCGCTGGCCGATTCAATCAAGCTGCTCAACGAGGCATCGCCCAACGATAAGGTCATCGCCATCAAGAGCCTCGAGGCGTTCGCCAAGGCTGCCGACGGCAAGGCCACCAAGATCATCATTCCGTCCGAGATTCAGTCGCTGGCCGGCATGGTAACCTCGCTGAAGGAAATCGCGACCGACCCCAAGGCGTAAACACGCAACTAAAAACGCAGCCGCCCGAAGACCTCGAGTCGGGCGGCTGCTTCGCGTTTACCGATCGTTATCCCCAAGCGGCGCATGGTGCGATGAGACAATGCGCATAATATCCCTTGAAGATGGGCCGAAAATAAAGGCGTGCGCTGGCGCGCGCAACATGATGCGCCGGCTAGGGGGCTGCCCGATCGCGCTGGCTGTTCCGTAGGGACAAGACCTCCTTACGTGTGACGGAATGCTTTTAACCAACGCCCATATTAATGTGTCATGTCGAATTTATGTCGAATTTACGTTTGATTTGTTGCTTTTTTTGAAATCATCGGCTATACTGTAGCTTGTACATCAGCCAAATATGTTACGGAGGTTCTCAATGGAAACTTTTCTTGAAAAGCGTTTCAAGCTCTCGGCCAATAAGACCACTGTCAAAACCGAAATACTGGCAGGATTGACCACCTTTATGGCGATGGCCTACATTCTGGCCAGCAACCCTAAAACCCTTGCTGATCCCGCTTATATTATGGGCGACGCGGCGCTGGCGGCGCGCCTTGAAAATGGTGTGTTCATCGCCACCTGCATCGGCGCATTTATCGGCACTATGCTGATGGCGCTGCTGGCCAACCTGCCCTTCGCATTGGCGCCGGGACTTGGCCTCAACGCCACATTTGCCTATACCATGATGCTGGAGATGGGCTATACCTACGCCGAGGGTCTGGCGATTGTTTTTATCTCGGGCGTGCTGTTCTTCGTCATTTCGCTTTTTGGCCTGCGCGAGGTGATTGTGCGCGCGCTGCCGCATAATCTCAAGGTGGCTATCTCGGTCGGTATCGGCCTTTTCATCGCCTTTATCGGCCTTGTCAATGGCGGAATCATCATCAATAACGACGCCACACTGGTGGGTATTGTAAATTTTTCTAATTTTGCGCCCGGCTCGGGTGCGCGCTATGCGCTGGTGACACTTATCGGCCTTATGATCATCGCTTTCTGCAACAGCAAACGCATCAAAGGCGGCATGGTCATCGCGATTCTCGTCGCGACGCTGGTCGGCATTCCATTGGGTGTGACCGTTATTCCTGAGAATCTTTCGATGAACCACGGCGCTATGTTCGCCGATTATGCCCAGTTCTCACTCGGCGCGATGGTTACCGGCTTTGGCACCATGTTTGCAGGCAAAAGTGTGGTGGCGGTAATTTCTAAAATTTTTATTGTCGTCATTTCCATCTCGCTGATTGATATGTTTGATACCATCGGCACACTCGTCGGTACAGCGCAGGGCACGGGCATGCTCGACGAAAAGGGCGAAGTCAAGAATATGCGCCAAGCGCTGCTTTCTGACTCGATTGCCACGATGACGGGCGCGTTTTTCGGCACCTCGACCGTTACGACCTTTGTGGAATCCGGCTCGGGCGTGGCCGAGGGCGGGCGCACCGGCTTGGCGTCGGTTATCACCGCGCTGATGTTTTTACTCTCGCTGCTGCTGGCGCCCTTTATAGGCATTATTCCGCTGGCGGCCGCAGCCCCGGCACTGATCTATGTCGGCGTGCTGATGATAGGCTCGGCGCTTAAGAGTCTGGATTTCAGCGATCCGACTGAAGCGGTTCCCGCCTTTTTAACGATGGTC
>DALYYK010000151.1:0-6552 GCA_031983305.1 Candidatus Fimivivens sp.
TAGTTCATGATGCGGGCACCTCCGCAATCGCCTCTATCTCGACCTGACAGCCAAAGTGCAGCGCCGGTACCGGCACGACGGCCCGGGCGGGCTTGTGGCTGCCGAAAAATTCGGCGTAGACGGCGTTGACTTCATCCCACTGCGCAATGTCGGTCACATAGACGCGGCACTGCACCACATTATTTCGGGTCAGGCCCGCTTCGGCAAGCACCCGCTCGACATTTTTAAGCGCCAACGCCGTGTGTGCCGCAACACCGCCCTCTGGCAGCATGCGGGTGTCCGGGTCGATCGACAGCTGGCCGGATATATACAGCATGCCGTTTGAAAGAATGCCGGGGCTGTAATGCCCTTTGTTTGTGCCCGCGTAGCGGGGGGATATGATCTCCATGCTTTAAACCGCTCCTTTATCTTGTTGTGAGGTGGCGACGCCGCCGGATATATGCCTGCGTCCCCGCGCTAAAACGCCTTTGGGGCGGCAGCCGCTTAAACCGCCGGGCGCGTATATTGAATATGGAAAGTATAGCATATAAAGATGGCGGTGTCACGAAGATCGGTGGAACGTTTTTTAATGAAGAGCGATAGAAGCTTTGCGGGCGGGGAGCTTAAACACGGGGATTCAGCACGCAGCCCTATCCGCGCTTTGCCCGTCGGGGAAGGGCATTCAATATGTCGGGCAATTGGACACTTCCCTATTTACTATTCATTTCAAGATAAGTTAAGGCCGCCCCTCTCGGGGCGGCCTTGCTGCTTTTATGGGCTTATGTCAGAAATATTTACCGTCGCTGTCGGCTGCGGCCCGGGGGGCGGATGCCTCGGCATACTGCGGGGGTACCGCGTCGTCGACGTAGGGCGCGTCGTCATCCCTGAGCTTAAAGCGGGCGATCAGCCCCTCGAGCAGACTGGACTGGCTCGAGAGCTCCTCGCTGGCGGCGGCGCTCTGCTGAGCCGTGGCGGCGTTGGTCTGCACCACCGACGAAATCTGCTCGACGCCCAGATTGATCTGCACAATCGCTGTGGCCTGCTCCTGTGTGGCCAGCGCGATTTGGTCGATGAGCGCAATCGCGGCCTGTGTCTCCTGCGCGCTCTGTGCCAGCGACTTGGCGGTGGCGGTCGAGAGGCTGCTGCCGTTTTTCACTGCCGCGATCGTCTCTTCAATGAGCACGGTGGTGTTCTTGGCTGCCTCGGCCGATTTGCCCGCGAGGTTGCGCACCTCGTCGGCCACGACGGCGAAGCCCTTGCCCGCCTCGCCCGCCCGCGCGGCCTCAACCGCCGCGTTGAGCGCCAGAATATTGGTCTGGAAAGCAATGTCGTCGATCACCTTGATGATCTTGGAGATCTCGGCCGACTTGGCGGCGATCTGTTCCATCGCCACAACGGTTTCATTCATCTTATCGTTGCTGCTGCGCAGCTCTTGACCGGCGAAATCGGCCTTGCTGTGCGCCTGCTTGGCGTTTTCGGCGTTCTGCCGAATCTGAGCTGTCACCTCTTCAAGCGAGGCCGAAAGCTCTTGTATCGCGCTGGCCTGCTCGGTGGCCCCCTGCGAAAGCGCCTGCGCGCCGGTCGAGACCTGATCGGCGCCGCTATCCACCTCGGCGGCCGACTGATTAATCCTGATCATCGTGGCGTTGAGATTTTCAAGCATGGCCTCCATATTATCCTTGAGGCGCTTGAACTGCCCTGTATAGTCGCGCTGGGGCGTAATGGTCAGATCGCCCTGCGCCACCGACAGCAGCGCCTGCGAGATCTCGTCGATATACCCCTGATAATTGATCAGCCGGTCGGTGGTCAGCGCAAAGGCCTGCGCCAGACGGCCGATTTCATCTCTGGATTTGACCGACAGCGAGACGTCGAAATTGCCGTCGGCAATCTGCTGCGCCGCCGCCGTAATCTTTTTAAGCGGGTTGGCAATTTGGGCGCTGACAAAATAGGTTCCGGCAATGCCGATGGCCGTGATGATCAGGCACAGCAGCAACAGCAGCCGCGTCAAATCGGTGACGCTCTGCAACACCTCGCTGCGCTCCGCCGTGAGCACCATCATCCACGGACTGCCCTCAACCGGCGCATAGCCTGCGATTTTATTGACGCCGCTATAAAAATAATCGCCGCTGCCCATGCCGTCGGCTATCATTTTGGCGGTAAATTCGCCAAACTGGCTCAGCGTGGCGTCCTGCTGCGCCTTTTCAAAGACATTGTATTGCTCCAAGACCAGCTTGTGGTCCTTATGTCCGATGATGGTGCCCTGCTTGTTCATAACGTAAGCGTAGCCGGTGTTTTTATAGGTGATGCCCGCGCTGATCTCACTGAGAATCAACCCGTCCCTGCGCCCGTAGAGCACGCCCACCACGCGGTTTTGTACCCGAACCGGCGCGGCGAAGACGACGACCGGCTTGCCGTCGACCTTGCTGAACATCAGGTCGGAGCAGGCCAGCTCACCCGCCTTAGCCTTTTGGAAGAATTCGCGGTCGGCGACATCGTTTGGGGTCAGCTTGCCGTCAAAAAGCGTCGCCTTGCCGTTGAGATCGGCATAAGCGAACAGCTCGTAGTCCATGCGCTTGGCCTCGGCCTGAAAAAAGGCGTTTTTCTCCTCAACAGTGACCGCCTCGTCGGTGGTAATGCGGTTTTGCGCGAGCGCGTCGACATAGCGCAGCTCCGACTGGATTTGAACGGCAATATTCTGCGCCTGCGCCTGCGCCAGATTTTCAAGATCAAAACGGGCGTCGGCCAGCAGGTTTTCGCCTTGAATAGTCACAATTGTGACTCCAAGGAATGAAACGACGACGAGGACGATCAGCGTAAACATGACAATTAATTTTAACTTGATGGATCTCATGACAAACTCTCCCTTATGCTGCAATTAGAACCTGTACCTGGGATGGAAATACCGAATAAAGTGGGCAAAACCGCGCCTATCTCGCGTTTTTTAAGGGTTGGATGCGGGTTCTTATAGGGGTTGATACGCCGCATCCCCGGGGTATAGACCACACGCCACCCGCGAGGAATTTTAGCGATAATAACAATGGCAAACCGCATAAAAACCTTATTTTAACCATTATAGCCTATTTTGTGACAAAATAAATAACAAAAATGGGATAATTATTAGCAATTTCCTGTGCAAATTCAATAACGAGTATCGATATCGCCCATTGCTACAGTAGGTATATGGGTTGTTTTACGCTTCACTTTTCAATTTCATTTAACGCTCCCTCTGTCTCATGCCGCACTTTCGCATTTATCGGAATATTGATATCCGGCCTGCCATCGCGGTTTATGACCTTTCTCGACCGGGGGTGTGCATTATTCTTGGTTGTAAGGGATTTTTCCGCTTTGGGGTATATTTCCCCCGCCGGATTGAAAAGATATCCATATTATCCAAAAAAGGAAGTGCAAAAGCTGTGTGTACAATTCTCTCCCCCGCCGGCGATACGCTGACGGTGCTGCTCGCGGGCGAAATCGACCACCATTCGGCGGCCGGCATGCGCGCCCAGATAGACGAAGCGATTGAACGCTACCGCCCGGCCGTACTGACGCTCGATTTTGGCGGCGTCACCTTTATGGACTCCTCCGGCATCGGCCTCGTCATGGGGCGCTATAAGCTGATGAGCAGCTTTGGCGGCGCGGTGAATGTCGTCAACACCCCCAAGCCGCTGCAAAAGGTCATGCGGCTGTCAGGGCTTGACCGTCTGGCCAGAATTAATAGCGATGGTTGATAGTCCGGTGGCGTTTTTTACGCCCCCGTGGGTTTTAAGACCGACGGGCGGCGGTCCGCCGTCCGAGGCAGCGCGCCGGACAAGCATCAGCGTGTAAGGCGATTCCTGTTTAATGGGAGATCAGTATAAAACGGAGGAATGACATCATGATAAAACCGCTCAACAGCATGAAGGCCGAGTTTGACGGACGCTCGGTTAACGAGAGCTTTGCCCGCGCCGCCGTCGCCGCCTTTGTGGCCCAGCTCGATCCCACCGTCGAGGAGCTTTGCGACATACGCACCGCTGTTTCAGAAGCGGTGACCAACTGCATTGTGCATGCCTATCCGAACACTTTGGGCCGCGTTTACATATCCGCCGATATCTACGAAAACCGGCGGGTGGTTATCAGGGTGAAGGACAAGGGCTGCGGCATTGTCGACGTCCCGCAGGCGATGGAACCGCTTTTTACCACCGGCGCCGACCAAGAGCGCTCCGGCTTGGGATTTTCGGTCATGCAGAGCCTGATGGACCGTGTCAAGGTGCGCTCAAAGCCGGGCGGCCCCACCGTCGTCACCCTCGAAAGGAGGCTCATCTCCAAAGGTGATGCAAATGTCAGGGTGTAAAGACAAGCCCGCGCGCAGCGATGTCATTGAGCACAACATGGGGCTGGTGCACGCCTGCGCCCATCGCTTTAAGGGGCGCGGCATCGACTATGAAGATTTATTTCAGGCCGGTTGCATCGGGCTGATCAAGGCGACCGACGCGTTCGACCATGACCGCGGCGTGCGCTTTTCAACCTATGCCGTTCCGGTGATTTTAGGCGAGATGCGGCGGCTGTTCCGCGACGGGGGGGCGGTGAAGATCAGCCGCACGATCAAGGAGCTTTCGATGCGTATCGCCCGCACACGGGAGCGGTTTTCATTCGAGCACGGGCGTGAACCCACCATCTCGGAGCTTGCCGCACGGCTGGAAGTCTCGGAAGAGGCGGTGGTTGAGGCCATCGGCGTCTGCGCGCCGCCGATCTCCTTGACCGAAAGCGAGGAGCAGGGCGGCGGCCAGCTCGACCTGCCGGTCGACTCGCCCGAGGAACTGACCAGCGATCTGATCGCGCTGCGCCAGTCGCTCGATCTGTTGGAGGAGCGCGACCGCGCGATTATTCTGCTGCGCTATTTCGGCGAGAAGACCCAGTCCCAAACCGCCGAGCGATTAGGGATGACACAGGTGCAGGTATCGCGCCGCGAAAAAAAGATTATGACCCAGCTGCGCCGAGACTTGTTGGGCACAGGGTAGAAAATTACAAAAGCCAAAGCGGAGCCGAACAATCGGCTCCGCTTTGGCTTTGGCGGACAATTAAAACAATACTGAGGAAAATGCGTGCAACTTAAGTTTGATATTAACTTATAAGGTATCGCCGCTTGACGGACGGCTTAGCAAAGCGGCTGGGCGAGCGGTTTCTTCCCCGCTGTGCCCAATCAGCTTCTCAAACGCCTCAACGACGGCGAACTTGGCTTGATAGCACGGTTCGGCGCTTAAAGTACGAATTTGATCCTCGACCTCGGCGGCCTGCTTCTCGGTCGCCACCGGAATGCACAGCGGCGGGTACATGACACACCACCAGTTCTTGCCTTTGCCTTCGCCGATTACCACCCGCAGCGCCGTGTAAGTTCCGGCGGGTAGAGTTACCCCGTCCTCATAGGTCCGGGTGTCAAAGTACATGTCGGTCACGTTCACGGCGACGTCGCGGTTATCCCCCGCCGCGCGCAGCGTCTTTTGGGCGGTCAGCGCGATGTCGTCGCTTAAAAATTCCGCAAAACGGGCCGCCTGCGCGGCGTTAGATCCGCCGAGCAGCTCGGAATAGGCCCCCAGCAGCGCGTCGCGCACCAGAAGCTTATGCTGCTGGTCCTCGGCACTGTCGGAGTTTGCGATAATATGCAGCCGCAGCGTATTCTGGCGTACAGCGGCGCATTGCGCGGCAAAGCCGTCGAATGAGAGCAGCAGCATCGACAGCATCAGCGTCAAAAAAAGCGTAAGCGCAAAACGGTCTGTTTTGGTCATAACAAAAAACCTGCCAATCCTGTTGTAAAGTCAGGAACGGCAGGGCCTGCCCGCCATTGGCGGACTGTAAGCTTATGCGGTTGTTTCTGCCGATCCTGTTGCAATAAAAGATTGGACGGGTTTGGGCGGATTTATTCACAGCACAAGGATTTTAGCGGCGTTGTTTTCAATGCGAAAGCGACCATTGAGCCGAAAGTGAATAGCAGCGGTACGCCTACAGTGATGATCTGAGTCGTGACATATACTTTGTATCTATGCATCAGGCAAACACACGAGATCAGTACAAGCGCAAAACAGACATTGCGACGAGCTGCCCAGAACGGCAGGCCACCGTTTTCCCGCCAAGTAACAAAGTCAAAATGCCAAAGTTAAAAGCACGGGATGTCGCCCTCATGGCGGTATTGGAAGAATCCCTTGCAAGGAATTTCCCCCACAAAAACAGTCCACTGGACTGCTTTTATTCCCTCTCCTGCACCTTTTTCGATAAAGCACGCGGGGTTTTACCCCGAAACCGCTCGCATATATGCGCGCGCTCGCGCTTGCTTGATTTCGCTAATCGCAGCGGGCGATATGAATGCCCGCTGCAACTTCCGTCAATCCCACAAACTTTCGAAAAAGTTTGATCAAAACTTTTTACTCTGTGCAACGTTTTATGCGATATCAATTTGCCGACAAGCTAAAAGGGTCTGCGCCGCCAATCGGCAGCGCAGACCCTTTTAAATTCCAGTTAATACAAAAAATCTTACAGATTTTCGATAATATCCTTGGTATCACGCGCGATCAGAAGCTCCTCATTGGTGGGCAGCACCCA
>DALYYK010000152.1:0-6012 GCA_031983305.1 Candidatus Fimivivens sp.
AACAGCAGCGCCTGAGAGATTCCAAGGTCGGCAGCCGCCTGCTTTTGGCTGAGCTTCTGCTCGCGCCGCAGCAGCGAAATGACCCGGGGAAAGTGTGAATTCATCACGAAAGCCTCCTAAATTACGAAGAGTATATTGATTATAGTATAACACTGCACAATTGTAAAGAAAGAATGCGTCAATTGTAAAAATATGTAGATTTAAACAAAAACATGGAGGTAAACATGGTTACTTACAAGTTGCATTTTATCCGCCACGGCATGACCGAGGGCAACCGCGTCGGGCGGTATGTCGGGCGGATGGATCTTCCCATCTGCAAAGAGGGTAGAGAGGCGCTCGAGCGGCTCAAAGAAAGATACGAATACCCCGACGTGCAGGAGGTTTACTGCTCGCCGCTGCTGCGTTGTACGCAGACTGCGGACATTTTGTTTCCCGACGCGCCCCGCACCATCGTTGAAGATCTGGTCGAGCTCTCGTTGGGAGATTTTGAGGGGAAATACATCGACGCGCTTAAAGACGACCCCGCGTATCGAAAATGGGTCGCCAATTCGCTTACCAATACACCGCCCGGTGCGCTTGAGACGGGTGAGCAGTTCGCGGCCCGCATCGGTGGGGCGCTCAACGCCATTTTTATGAACATGACCCAAAACCGCATCACCGAGGCGGCGGTTATCGCCCACGGCGGGGTGTTCATGGGGTTGCTGTCGGCCTTTGTCATGCCGCGCGCGCCGATGGGTGAATGGGCGCTAGGCAATGGCGCGGGCTACACCGTGCGCATGTCGACGGCGCTTTGGATGCGCGACCGTGTCATCGAGGTCATCGGCAGCGTGCCCACCGGCTTGCCCGCAGGCAAAGACCCGGTCGTGATGAACAGTCTGGGCATTACGCTGTAGAGCGGACCCCAATAACATTATCAAGGTGAAGCAAGATTTTTTAGTGGAAAGTGAAGCGTAAAAGATTCTGGCAGCCGCTTGCGGCGACGATTTAAATAACGTGAGCCCGGTGGGTGATATATCACCATTAGCGACAACAGGACGACAGAGCAATTCAGCATTATTAGTGAAGTCCGCAATGCGGGCGCGCTCACTTTTCACTATTTATAAACGAAGGGGACACCCATGAAGCTGAGAAGACTGATAAAACAAAATGCGCGTCGGGCGTTGCAGCGTCACTGGTCGCGGGCTGCGTCCATTGCGCTCGTCGCCTTAATATTCTGCTTTTTGTTTGTGGCGCTTGAGATGCTGCTTTCGGCGGTGTTCGGGCTGCCGGCCTATGTCGATCCGTTCGCTACGCCCGATATTTATCTTGACGATCTGCCAAATGTCTCCCCTGTGGCGATGGCGGTGTCATTTGCGGTGGCGGGGCTTTATTTTCTGGTGCTGACGCCGCTGTCGATGGGGGTGCTGCGGTGGTTTTTTTTGCTGGGGGATGGCAAGGTCGAACCCACCGCCGTTATTCTCCACTATTTTCATGCCGCCGGCCCGTTTTGGCGGGTGCTTTGGCTGAAAGTCTGCCTGTTTTTCAGGCGACTGCTCTGGTCGGTCGCTTTTCTGATCGTACCGGCTGTGATGCTCTATTTTGCAGATCTCTGGCGTCAAAAAGGAGATACCGATCTCGAGTCGGTGCTGTCTTTAGGGCTGATGCTCTCGGGGTTGTTGCTGCTGATGCTGCTGGGCGCTTTTTTGCTGATCTGGCTGATGCGCTACTATCTGGCGGAATACACGCTGATCACCGACCCAGAGCTCACGGCGCGGGAGGCGATCCGGCAGTCGGTGCGCCTTTGCCACGGCAGACGAACCGAGCTCTTGGTGCTGGAGCTTTCGCTGCTGAGCTGGCGCGTGCTTGATCTTCTGATTCTGCCCCGACTATTCACGCTGCCCTACCGCTACACCGTCAAGGGCCTCTATGCCCATTATCTGCTCGAGGTCGCCAAGCGCGGCGTAAATAAGGTGGAAGAGGTGTAGGTCTAAGGGCATATCATCATTCATTACGTATCACTTAAAAGCGCCGCGCCTGTTTGCAACGACAGGCGCGGCGCTTTAAGTGGAGCATCTATCCCACATGCTTTGAAAGTGATTACCAAAGCCTTTGAATGGCGCGGCCTCTCAATAGACTGTACTGCGGATAAAAAAGCTTCGCGCCACATACCGGTGACGCGAAGCTTTTACCTTTTAATCCATCATAAGAGCTACGACCGCGGCTGCACGCCGGTATCAACATCGCCGACGGCACTGATATAATAGCCCTGATCCCACTTGGTCAGCGTATAGAGCATATATTTCTCGGGGCTGGGCTGGTCGGAATTCTTGCCGGTCTGGGGGTCGGTGCTCCAGATATTGCCGGGGGCGACATAGCCGACGGTCAGCGCGATGGTGTCGCCCTTTTTGGCGATGTTTGTAATGGCGGGCGAATAGGCCACCTTGTTGACCGAGGGAACACGATAGGCCGAAATTTCGGGGTCGAACAGATAGCTGGCGTCGTTGTCCTCAAAGCTCTGGTGGGTGAGCACGACGTTCGGGCCAAACAGCTTGGTGGCGGCCACATTGACGTCGGAGGAGGGAACCAGCAGCAGGCCGTTGTCGTCATAGGTATAGGCCCCGCGGTTTTCGCCCATCAGCGCCGCCCACAGCGACGATTGCAGCAGCAGGTTCTGCTCGACATTTTCCACGCGCGAAAAGGGGACGGGGTCCATCATGACGACCGGGCTGATAAAGCTTTCGTACCGTGCGCGCTTGGCGCTGTTGTCAAACAGCCCGCCGACCGTGTCAAAGCCCCAGAGCACCACTGAGAAAAGGCCGACGGCGGCCAGAGCGACAAACGCCCCACCGATGATGGTCGCAAGCTTGCGGCGCTGGGCCGGACTGCGGCGCGGGCGTATCGATTTGGTTTGTTTCATGCTTCCTCCGTCAGGCGCGAATCTGTCCGTCGCCTGTTACGATATATTTGATCGAGGTTAACTCGCGCAGGCCCATAGGCCCTCTTGCGTGCAGCTTCTGGGTCGAGATGCCGATCTCGGCGCCGAGGCCGAACTCTCCGCCGTCGGTAAAGCGGGTCGAGGCGTTGACATAGACCGCCGCCGAATCGACCTCGGCCACAAATTTGTGGCTGGCCGAGACGCTGTCGGTGACAATGCCGTCCGAGTGCCCGGTGGAATATTTCTCAATGTGTGCAATCGCTTCGTCGATGTCGCCGACCACCTTCACCGCGAGAATATAGTCGTCATATTCGGTTTCCCAGTCGGCCTCGGTCGCGGGTTTGATATCCTTTAAGACGGCACGGGTCTCGGGGCAGCCGCGCAGCTCGGTACTGTGGGTATCCAACGCCGACTTCATAAGCGGCAGGAATTTTGCGACCACGTCGCGATGCACCAGCACCGTTTCAAGCGCGTTGCAGACCGAGGGGCGCTGCGTCTTGCTGTTGTCGACAATGCGGACAGCCATCTCAAGGTCGGCGGCCGCGTCGACATAGATGTGGCAGTTGCCCGCGCCCGTCTCGATGGTCGGTACGCTGGCGTGCCGGACAACCGACTGGATCAGCTTGGCGCTACCGCGCGGAATCAGCAGGTCGACATAGCCGTCGAGCCGCATAAGCCGCTCTGCGGTGTCGTGCGAGGTGTCCTCGACAAAGCTGATCGCGTCGGCGGGAATACCGGCCGACTGCACCGCCTCGCGCATGAGCGCAACGAGCACGCGGTTGGTGGCGTACGCCTCCTTGCCGCCGCGCAAAATGCAGGCGTTGCCGCTCTTTAGGCAGATGACGGCGGCATCCACTGTCACATTGGGCCGCGCCTCATAGATCATAGCGATAACGCCGATCGGCACGCGAGTCTTAATAATGCGCAGGCCGTTGGGGCGGGTGTAACCCTCGTCAACCGCGCCGACCGGGTCGGGCAGCGCCACAACCTCCTCAATGGCGGCGGCGATGCCCTCAATGCGCTCGCCGGTCAGCGTCAGGCGGTCGATCATGACGGTTCTGACACCGGCGGCCTCGGCATTGGCAATGTCGAGCCGGTTGGCCTCTAAGACAGCCGATTTATTCCCGCGCAGCCTTTGCGCAATGGCCAGAAGGCCCGCGTTTTTAACGGCGGTGTCCAGCGTTGCGAGCTGCCGCGCCGCCTTGCGGGCGTTTTTCCCTAGCGATACGAGATCATACATCCTGCTTCCTCCCTAAAAAGTATGTGCCTACCGGCACGCCGTCAAACAGGTCGTAGAGCAGCGCGGGGTTCGAGCCGTTAATAATCGACATATCGATACCGGCCCCGCAGGCGATGTCGGCGGCGTGTATCTTGGTGACCATGCCGCCCTTACCGAACATGCTCGAGCTGCCGCCCGCCAGATGGCGGATCTCCTCGATATTTTCGACAAGCGGAATTAATGTTGCGGTCGAATCCTCCTTGGGGTTGGCGGTGTAAAGGCCGTCGATATCCGACAGCAGCACCAGTACATCCGCGCCGATCAGCGTTGCGACGATGGCCGACAGCGTGTCGTTGTCGCCGATTTCAATTTCCTCGGTCGAGACGGTATCATTTTCGTTGACGATCGGGATAATGCCGAATTCCAGCAGGCGCTCAAAGGTGTTGATGACGTTCTGCCGGCGCTGTTCCTGCTCCACGACGTCGCGGGTCAGCAGAATTTGCGCCACCGAATGGTTATATTCACCAAACAGCTTGTCATAGGTGTACATCAGCTCGCATTGGCCGATGGCGGCGCAGGCCTGCTTGGTCGGCATGTCGGCGGGTCGGCTCGGCAGCCCGAGCACGCCAATGCCCACGCCGATGGCGCCCGAAGAAACGAGCACCACCTCTTTGCCGCTGTTCTTGAGGTCGGCCAGCGTCTTGACCAGGCTCTCAAGGCGGCGGTAATTGATCAGACCGCAGCCATGGGTGAGGGTGGTCGTACCGATTTTGATCACAATGCGTTTGGCTTCTTGAAAACGGTTCATAACGTCTTTTCCTCTCTATTAGGGTAATTTGTTCAAAGTTAAAAACAAAGCGGCATTCGCTGACAAAGCGCCAGCACAGGGAACCCGGCGCAGAAATACAGGCTATATGCCAAGCATGCCGACACAGCGTTTTGCTTTGCCAGCGGAATGGCCCGAAGCCTAGGGCCCCTTTAAGAACGCTCCTTATTCGCCGCCGGGCGGATTATTCCTCGGGTGCGGGCGGCACGTATCGCATGATGACTGATACGATGCGCTGCTCATCCATCTCAGAGATTTCGACCTGAATGCCGTTATATTCAAAGCTGTCGCCGACCGACGGAATAAAACCGAGTCGTTCGAACGACCAGCCGCCGACCGAGGAATATTCGCTGTCAAAGTCGCGTTCCTCATAGCCGATGCGGTCGAGCGCATCGGTGACCGGGTAATCGCCCGACACGCGATAGATATAAGGCTCGAGCGCGACAAAGTCAAATTCCTCGTCCTCGTCCTCGTCCCAGATCTCGCCAACCAGCTCTTCGAGCAGATCTTCCATGCTGACAATGCCCATGGTGCCGCCAAAATCGTCGATGACCACGGCCATATGGGTGCGCTGGCGCTTAAAATCGTTTAAAAGCAGCGCGGCGCGGTGGCTTTTGTGCACAAAAAACGGTTTGGTCAGCAGCGCGCTCAGATCAATAGGCTCCTGCCCCTTGAGCAGCGCCTCGAGATAATCACGAGTGTGCAGAATGCCGATGATGTTATCGAGCGAGCGCTCGAACACCGGCATGCGCGAAAAGCGCTCGCCCAAGATGATGTCGCGCGTCTTTTCGGGCGGATCGGCGAGGTTGACGGCTGTAATATCGACGCGAGGGGTCAGAATCTCCTGCACGGTCGTGCTGTCGAACGACAGCGCCGACTGCATGAGCTCCGAGCGCTGCTCATTAAGCACGCCCTCCTCCTCGATTGTTTCAATAATATTCAAAAGCTCCTGTTCGGTGACCAGCGGATGGTTGACGCTGTCGCCGTAGAGCTTGGAAACCCACTCCTGAAGCTTGACAAACAGCAGCGAGAGCGGGGTCAGAATAAAGATAA
>DALYYK010000152.1:6022-6544 GCA_031983305.1 Candidatus Fimivivens sp.
AGCGGCCTGCACAGAGAAAGTGCGATCGACTCGGCATTTTCCTTCGCGATGCTTTTGGGCAGCACCTCGCCGAAAACCAGAATCACCACTGTTGTGATAGCGGTGGCAATGGCAACGCCGCCCGCCCCGAAGATGCCGGTGGCCAGCACCGTGGCAGCCGAAGCCGCCGCAATGTTCACGACGTTGTTGCCGACCAGAATAACCGACAGCGTGCGGTCAAATCGCTCAATCATCCCCAAAGCGCGCTGGGCGCGGGGGTCGCCGTCCTCAGCCATCGTTTTCAGGCGCACCTTATTGATCGATGAAAGCGACATCTCAGAGGCCGAAAAAAATGCGGACAGGGCAATCAGGGTAAACAGCAGCACAAAAGTCCATAAACCATCTGTGTCCAAAAAAAGCTCAACTCCAATTTAAATATACAAATTCCGTCTAAGCACCGAATACGGGCGAATAGGTTAAATTTAATTTTAGCATGGTTGCATAGACTTCTCAACAACAAATTATGAAGTCTTTGCAAAATCT
>DALYYK010000153.1:0-6535 GCA_031983305.1 Candidatus Fimivivens sp.
ACCTCCCTTGTTTTTTCTCAAATGGGTATATCTGATTTATTATAGCATAGACAGTCCCTTCCAACAAGCAGTGAAGCGTCGTATTTTGTGGGCGGCGCATGGGCCTTTTACTAAGATTGTATCCCCTTCCCGGCAACGGTCTGATGCTGATCTTTTATGGTTATAGTCAAACCGCATGAGAACAAGACCGGTTTTGCACCCTGTTCTTAAGTCGCTTAGTCTATAGGGAGATAACTTTATCTTATGCCCGCAAACAACAAGAGAGTGCGCAGGCTTAAATTCATCTGTACGCTCTCTATAAATTATAGATTTTAAAATTTTTATAGCATACGGCGGCCTTCTCGTTTAGTGCCGGTCTTAATGTCCGCCAGATGCTCAGAAAAGAAAAGCGCGTCGGCGTGTTCTCGGCGCGGGAGGAAAACTCCGCCTCCCCGCTCGACTTAAACCAGACGCTTGAGCAGATCAACAAAGACATCGCCCTGCGCGTTCTAGACGAAACCGGCGGGAACCAAAGCGCCACCGCAAAGCGCCTCGGTGTCAGCCGCGCCGCGCTTTGGCGCATGATCCGGGAGGTTTAAACGCTTGTCGGTTTTGTGCGACATGGGGCGAGTATTACAGCCCACCGTCCCGACAGCCTCGGTTGGTGTTTACAGGCATCTGTTTTTGCAGTAAAATGGAGGTAATATTTTACAAGGGATGATGAATATGTTATGTGAGCACTGCGGCAAAGAGATTCCCGGAGACAGCAAATTCTGTCGGTATTGTGGCCAGTCGGTTGCGCCGCAGCCTGAAAGCCCTGCGCAAGATGAGCCAGCAATACCGCAGCCCTCCGATCATGACCACACCGCATCCCGTTGACGATCAACCGCCTCAAAGCTCTAAAAAGCCGCTAGTCGTCGCCGCTGTTATGGCTGTGACAATTTGTGCAGCATTCTTTTACCATATGAGCAAAGACCAGCCGGTAAATTCATCGATTAATCAATCGGTTGCTGTGACCGCCTCGAACTCTGAATATAAAAATCGCATGCGGAGCCTGTACCCCCAGATGGAACATCACGGCAAGCAGATGGTTTTAGAGACGCTCGACCATCCGAGAAGAACGATCTTCGCGTACGATCTGGACGCCTTTGCTAACGACGGCGTGCTACTTACAAGCGTCGGCACCATAAAATATAAAGACGCGCAGGAGACGGATATCACCCGGAAATTTGAAGCGACATTCGTAACAAACAACGAGACGCTCTTTTATATGGCGCTGAAGCTGGACGGCCAAACAGCCTATGATCGTACCGACGCCATAGACCGCGACGGCATTATAGTCGCCACCGACATGACATTTGAAGGCCGCGGCTACGGTGAGGCGATTCTTGACAATATCGTTAACCCCGACAAGTGGTCCAAAAATGCCGCCGATTACCACAACGCCGAGGAGGAAATAACGCTGGCTGAGTTTACCGCCATCGCGCTGGGCATGGATTACAGGGAAACCTGCGCCATCATCGGCAGCGGCGGTGTTGAAAAATCCCGCGCCACCCTGCTTGGAAGTGAGAGCGCCATCTACATCTGGGAGGGCATCGGCAAAAAAGATGCAAGCGCAACACTGACCTTTGTGGACGACCTGCTAATTGCGAAAGAGCAAGAGGGTTTAAAATAAAAAATAATGAAAATCCGCATTGTCGGCAAAACTCGCTCGACAATGCGGATTTTTTTATCAAAATATTCTTTTAAGCAGCCTGAAAGCCCTATCAAAGCAAACATGGCTATCCGTTTTACCGCCGAATGCCTATATCCCTATCCGGCTTTATATTGCTAAATTCGACGCCGCTGATAAAGTTGCCCGGCTCGGGGCTTCTTGATCGCCAGTCGTAGGTAATGTGCGCCTCAACCGGTACCCATTTGCCGGTGTCCTCGTCCTTTGCCAGCGCTTTAAAAACCCCTCGTTGAGGATAGGTGCTGTTGGGCGTGATCGGCGTATAATTTTCGGAGGGCTCAAAACGCGACTCCACCATAATCAGCGATTTTGGCGAAATGCCGTAGTTCATCCAATCCAGAAGCGCCTGCTCGGCCGAGTGCGTCAGCTTAAAATATGCGTCGCCAATAAACTTACCCGTAGCGGGGTCATAAGCGGCAACGCTGGGATTGATCATTCGGGTATACATAGCACCAGCCCCTTTCAACCCTAGTATATTCGGCAAAACGACCGAAGAGCATTACTTCAATGCGTATCGGTCATTTTAAATGCGTTTTACGCACAAAAGGGGTCGATAGGTCCGTTTAGAATATATCTTAGGCAGTTGGTTCAAAGATACATTAGCGAAGGCGCAAATACAGTGTCGCCAAAAGACGGCGCAAACCAAAGATACTATTTACCGCCTATTTTCAGGCAAAACAAAAACCGCACTGCCCGCCAAAACGGCTTAGCAATGCGGCTTTTCTGGTGGACGATAACGGGCTCGAACCGCTGACCCTTCGCACGTCAAGCGAATGCTCTACCAGCTGAGCTAATCGTCCATGTCACTTCAAGCGACATTGGCAATTATACAACACCAAAATTAAAAAAGCAAGGGGTTTGTCCAACTTTTTTTACATTATTTTTGCGAAGGATCAGCCCAAGTGTAAAACACACGAAAAACCGCCCTCAAATTCCGCTTGTTTATGCGGATATTCGCCCAAATCCCAACAGTCGGGCAGGCAAATCTGACAGGCCCACGCTCTTCCCCTTCCCTCGGGCAGGATGCCAGAGGGAAATCGGCAGAAGAATATCTGCCCACAGTCGTTCAATCGGCCGCAATCCGGCGTTTAATTGCAAAACAGGGAGATATTCTGAGCATATCGAGTATAAGGGGCCAATTTGACAATTTGCCGCCGCTTTTTCTAGTTAGCATTTTACCTTACTAAACTGTTATAATAAAGCCTGTTTAACGGTAAATAGAAAGGATGAACTATTAATGAAAAAGATTTTTTGTGCAACCCTCGCCGCCGCCATGGCGCTTGCCATGACTGCCTGCGGCGGCACTTCAAGCGCTCCGGCATCCGTGGCTGCTCCCTCAGAGGCGCCGTCCGCCGCCTCTGATTCGCCGGTTGCCTCCTCCGTCATCCCCGAAACAGCGGCCTACATAGAGCTGACCGAGGATCTCGGCGCCGAGCAATACGGCGTGGGCTTTCGTAACGGCGACATCGCCTTCGGCCTTGAGGTTCAAAAGTACTTAGACGAGATGATCGCCGACGGCACCGCTGCCAAAATCTCTGAGAAGTGGTTCGGCACCGACGCCCTCTTTAAGGATCAGGCCTTCATCGAAGAATCCGCCGCCCCTGCTGAGGATAAGTCGCTTGAGACGATCAAGGCCAAGGGCAAATTCATTGTCGGTCTCGACGACAGCTATCCCCCGATGGGCTTCCGCGATGACAAAAACGAGATTGTCGGTTTCGATATCGACCTCGCCAAGGAAGTTGCCAAGCGCATCGGCGTTGAGGTTGAATTCCAGCCCATCGACTGGGACTCGAAGGAGCTTGAGCTCAACGGCGGCAAGATCGATTGCATCTGGAACGGTATGACCATCACCCCCGAGCGTATTGCGAACATGTTCTTTGCAAAGCCCTATATCGCCAACCAGCAGATTATCATCGTTCCCGCCGCATCGGGCATTACCGAGAAGGCGCAGCTTGAGGGCAAGGTGGTCGGCCTGCAAAAGGGTTCCTCCTCGCTTGAGGCGCTCACCTCCGACCCTGTCGGCGAGAAGGTCAAGGAAATTGTCGAGTACCCCGACAACGTCTCGGCCTATATGGATTTACAGGCCGGGCGCATCGATGTTTTTGTCGTCGATTCGGTTGTGGGTCGCTATGTCATTTCTCAGAACGCGAAATAATTAAAACGGGAACGGTGGTCGTACATCCATGCTGAAAAACCTTTTTGACATCGCCCTTTTGCTGACCGACGGCGTCAAATATACGCTTCTGCTGTTTGCGGTCACCATGGTCGGGTCGATGCCGCTGGGGCTGGCGCTCACGTTTATGCGCAGCGGCAAAAACGCCGTTTTGCGCGGGATCACCGGCTTTTATGTCTACATCATGCGCGGCACGCCGCTGCTGCTACAGCTTTATTTCTTCTATTACGGCCTGCCGTTTATTCCGGGGATGAAAAATGTCATTGTGCTTGACCGTGTGATGGCGGCGATGCTCGCCTTTGTATTAAACTACGCGGCTTATTTCTGTGAGATATTCCGCGGCGGCATCATCTCGGTGGACAAGGGCCAGTACGAAGCCGCGCGGGTGCTCGGCTTCTCAAAGGCGCAGACGCTGTTTAAGATCGTACTGCCGCAAATGCTGCGGGTGTCGCTGCCCGCCATCGCCAACGAGAGCATCACACTGGTCAAGGATACGGCGCTGGTCACCGTTATCGGCGTGACCGAGATTTTATACTTCGCCAAGGCGACGGTCAATCGTCAAGCGGTCTTTACGGCATACCCGGTGGCAGCGGTATTCTATCTGCTCATGACCTGGGTCATCACGCGGCTGTTCGATGCGCTTGAGCGCAAATACAGCTTTTAAGGGGGGCGCGTTAGGATGAATATTATTGAAGTGCGCGGCCTTAAAAAGAGCTTCGGTGACGTCAAGGTGCTTGACGGCGTCTCGTTCTCGGTTGAAAAGGGCGAGGCCATCGCGGTTATCGGCCCCTCGGGTTCGGGCAAAAGCACCATGCTGCGCTGCTTAATCGGCTTAGAGCGCGCCGACGGCGGCGACATCATTATCGAGGGCGACCCGCTCATGCAAAACGGCGTCTATGTCGCCGACGCCCAGATGCGCAAAGCCAGCGCCAAAATGGGTATGGTGTTCCAGAGTTTTAACCTCTTCCCGCACATGACGGTGCTCGATAATCTGATTGCGGCCCCGACCATGGTGCGCAAGGAGGCTAAAGCCGAGGCGACCGACCGCGCCCGCGCGCTGCTGAGCGACGTCGGGCTGCTGGATAAGGCCAACGTCCATCCGTCAGCACTCTCAGGCGGACAGAAGCAGCGGGTGGCGATCGCCCGCGCGCTGATGATGAGCCCCGACCTGCTGCTGTTTGACGAGCCGACTTCATCGCTGGACCCTCAGCTGACCGCCGAGGTGCTCGCCGTCATGAAAAAGCTGGTCAAACAGCGCATGACGATGATCGTCGTCACCCACGAGATGGGCTTTGCCCGCGAGGCGGCCGACAGGGTCATGTTCATGTGCGGCTGCAACATCGTCGAGATGGGGCCGACCCAAGAGATTTTTGACCACCCCAAGGACCCGCGCATCCGCGAGTTCATTCAAAGCATCTTATAAGTTCAGGCTGTATTGCATTTAAGACCATGCAATACAGCCTGTTTTTTGCACTTTTTTGCGTGTCTTATCATATCATACTACTGGAATAAAGGTAAAAAAAGCATGCGGGAGGTTTGCTATGCCAACGATTTATTTGAGCCCCTCAACGCAGGAGGGCAACTTTTATGTCACCGGCGGCTCGGAAGAATACCATATGAACCAACTGGCCGACGCGCTTGAGCCTTACTTACGTGCCAACGCCATCAACTTTAAGCGCAACAACCCCAACCAAAGCGCCGTACAGAACATACGCGAGTCCAACGCCGGGGACTACGCGCTACATCTGGCGCTGCACTCCAACGCCGCGCCGGTTTATGGCAGCATGCGCGGCGTGGATATCTATTACTTCCCCGGCAGCCGTTCGGGGCAGCGCGCCGCCGATATCGCCGTGCGCCGCTTTAAAGAGATTTATCCGCTGCCCGACCGGGTTCGGGCGCTGCCCACAACAAGGCTCGGCGAGGTGGATAAGGTCAAGGCCCCCTCTTTGTTCCTCGAGATTGGTTACCACGACAATGAGCAGGACGCCAACTGGGTCATCGACAATACCGACACGATCGCAAGAACGATTGGTCAGGTGCTCGCCGAATATTTCGGGCAGCCGTTTGTGACGCCGATAACGCCGCAGCAGGCCACCGTAAAGACCTCGGGCACCAATCTGAATCTGCGCGCTCGCCCCAACACCTCGGCTGCCGTTATCGGCAGTATCCCTAACGGGGCCAGAGTGACGGTCTACGGTCTGCTGCCTGAATGGGCCAGTGTTTCTTACAATAATAAGGAGGGCTTTGTCAGCAGAAGGTATTTAAATATGTGACGCGCTTAAAACACCGCAGGCGTCGTGCGGCCTGCCTTGAGGCGACGACATAAAACAGATTAAAGCGAGCGGCTTTATACCGCTCGCTTTAATCTGTTTTACAGCTTTATAACCGCATATGCGTTTACATAAATAGGGACACCGCGCAATAGACCAGCAGCAACGCCATAACGGTGTTGGTTACTTTGGCGTATTGAGAAAACAGCAGCTTAAACAATGAGCCAAACGCCGCCCAACACAGTGTAAAAACAAAGCCGATAGCGGCCAGCAGCACCGCAAACGCAAATAGCCGCGCCGGGTCATCCTGATAAAAAGGCAGTATGTAAGCTTCCATCGAGACGATGCAATAAATATAGATTTTAGGGTTGATAAACTGAA
>DALYYK010000154.1:0-6525 GCA_031983305.1 Candidatus Fimivivens sp.
TCCTTGACCGTGCCAGTTATGGTAGTTCCGGTCGTTGTGTTGCGCACCGTCAGTTTTGCTGCGCCGGTGGTAACAGGTGCCGCACCTGCTGCGTTGAGCACGCAATAATAATAACTTTCGCCCTTTGCGGCTGTGGATGGGCTGTAGCTAGCGGCGTTTGCACCTGAAATTTGCGTTCCGCCGGTGGTGGAATTGCTCGTGTTTTTGTACCACTGATAAACTAAGGTTCCGCTGGATGCGCTCGCCGTAACGGTAAACGTTGCCGTATCATTCAGCGCGACTGTGATATTGTTCGGCTGAGCGAAAACCGCAATAGCTGGAGCCGCTGGCTGCTGAATATTACCGCCTGATCCACCCGGACCAATGTTATCCGGCACGGTAATTTCTTTGTTAATGGTGCTACCATCAGGCAGTTCCACGACAATGGTATAATCGCCATCGGGGACATCATCAAACTTATAGTTGCCGTTGCTGTCTGTTTTTGTGGGATTGGGTGTTCCCGCATCAGGTATCAGCTTCAAGGGTGCATCTTTAACCACAGCGCCGTTCTTGTCTTTGACAACACCGCTTATGGTTGTGGTGTTGCGCACAGTCAGACGCGCAATCTTAGATGTTACCGAAGTCATCCCATTTGAACTGATCACGCAATAATAATAGTTCGTGCCAGCCGCGCTGGTCGCAGGCATGTAGAAAGCCTGTGTGGCGCCGGAAATGAGAGAACCGCCGCTGGTATCACTCTTGCTGTTGCTGTACCACTGATAGGTTACTGCTGCACCGTTTGAAGCGCCCGCTTCCACAGTAAAGCTTGCAGCTTTATTTTTTAATACAGTGGTGTGATTAGGCTGGGTCATTATGGCGATTATAGGCGTGGCGGGCTGAATGATTTCAATCTCTTTCCCTGCGTCGCCAGGTACGGCAATATCCTTTTTAATGATACCGCCATCGGGCAGTGTCACAATAATCGTATAGCTGCCGTCGGGAACATCACTGAAAGTATATTTGCCGTCGCTATCTGTTGTTGCCGGATTGGGTGTTCCTGCGTCGGGAACTATCTTAACCGTTGCGTCTTTAATTCCGTTGCCATCCTTATCCTTAACAGTTCCTGTAATGGTTATGGTTTTGCGAACGGTCAGACTAGCAATTTTTGAGGTGACAGAAGCTGCATTCGCGGAACTTACCACGCAATAATAATAGGTCGTTCCTACGGTGGCGGTTGCGGGGGTATAGGCGGCGTTTGTCGCGCCCGATATGAGCGCACCGCCGGTAGTGGAATTTGTGCTGTTGCTATGCCACTGATAGGTTACACCGGCACCGTTTGTTACACTTGCCGCTAATGTAAATCTTGCAGCTTTATTCTGCAAAACGCTAACGTTCTGCGGTTGCGTAGTAATAATGATTTTGGGTGCGGGCTTTGGAATATCATCTGCATGAACATCCCCGCCGTTTGTATTGGTGACGACAATGCTTGTCTCAGTTCCATCGGAGAAAGTAACCGTTATGGTATAGGAGCCGATGGGAATATTTAAAAAGCTATATTTTCCGTCAGCGCCAGTGGTTTGTTCCGTTGAACCGGCTGCGGGCGTAAGCTTTACCTTTGCACCGGAAACAGGGCTTGTACCATTTGTGTCATAAACAACACCTAAGATATTCATAGTGGGTGTGCGCACCGTTATACAGGCAATGTTTGAAACAGCCTGCACGCCGCCGCCGCTGACAACGCAATAATAATAGTCCGCGCCTGCCACAGTTCTTGCCGGTGGGGTATAGCTCGTGCCTGTAGCACCAGAAATCAGCGCGCCGCCGATAGTTGAATTACTGGTGCTCTTGTACCACTGGTAGGATAATGTTCCGGCGGGGGACATTGTTGCTGCAACGGTAAAGCCCGCGGTTTGACCCAGCATAACAGAAACGTCCTGCGGCTGAGAATTTATGGTGATCTTGGGCCCAGCGGGGCCACCGCCTGGCAAGGTTGGCGCTTGCGCGCTTGAAGTTCCTTTGAGTGTGGGCAAAATTGCGCCGACAATCAATTTTGCTGTTGGGTAATTCCACGCGGTGCTGCCTTTAAACCACGTGCTCCAATCCTGTGTAGTGCTGGAACTTACAAGTAAATCTTTTCCGTTTGCATTCGTTGCTGTTCCGCCGCTTACGGTTGCGCCGTTTATAGTCATATCATTACGCGCGTAACAGTTATTAAAAGCGCCTAGTTTATCACTGTCAAAAGGATTTGCAATGCGCCCAGCGTTATAGCCGATAATGCTCGTACCCAAATAAACACAGTTTGTTACTTCTGTATCGATATGAGTTAGACCAACCACACCGCCAACACAACCACCGCTAGAACGTGTTGCCGCTGTAACATTACCTGTGTTATAGCAGTTTTTAATAACGCCTTCATTTTGAGCGATCAGACCGCCTATATAGAGCTCGCCGACTACGTTTCCGGTGTTGTAGCAATTTTCCACGACGGATTTAACCGATATCGCCACCAGACTGCTTACATTTGCGGACCCCGTAATTTCACTATTAATTATGCCGACATTTTTTATCGAAGCATTTCTTACATATCCAAACAGTGCTTTGCCTTCGCCTGTCGTGACATTTTTATCATATATGTATAGGCCACTAATCGTATACCCGCTGCCGTCGTAGGTGCCACCAAACCGGTAGCCGGAACAACCGATAGGCGTCCACTGCTTGGCGCTTGGTGAAATTGTGCTGTTGAGAATAATATCCGCAGTCTGCTTAAAATATTTTCCACTGCTGTAGCTGCTAATCGTATTGGTATTGGCAGCCAACATGGCCAAGTCGAAGCTGTTGGCAATGAGATATGGCGAAGCGCTTGTGCCATTGCCGCCACTGTAGGTGTAGCTGGGGTCGGCGGTGGGATTTGTACTTGCCCAGTCGGTGGGGTTGGGTCCCGCCAACGCCTCGGGCAGCGTCGGGGTTTGCGCAGCAGAGAAACCTGCCAGAACAGGCAGCTTAGCCTCCGCCACAAGGTTGCCTATGTCAGTAAGATCCCAGGCGCTGTTGTCACTGAACCATGTGCTCCAGTCCTGTGCCGTGGTATTACCCACGAGCAGATCTGCACCATTTTGATTATCGGAAGCGCCGCCGGTAACGGTCGCCGCTTTCCCGCCCATTATGATTTTCATATCACTTCGTGCGTAGCAATTCGTAATGTAAGTGTTATCTAAAACTCGGCCTACCACACGTGTTACTTGAGTGTTGCTGACCTCGGTGGTTACCGACTGCCCCAAGGAAACACAGTTTTTTACGTTGTTAATAATGCTGGAGCCTTGTCCACTGCCGCCCAAAGCTTTGCCCACCACGCCGCCGATCTCAATGCCCTTACCGGTGACGTTACCGATGTTGTAGCAATTTTGCACTGTGGTTATATTCGATGACGTACCCACCACGCCACCGACCATGCTTTCGGCTCCAACACTGCCGGAGTTGTAGCAATTTTGAACAAGACTTTCACCTGAAACGGCACCGGTCTGCCAAGCGTTGCCAACCACGCCGCCGACATTACCATCACCTGAAACTTCGCCGCCGTTAAAACAATTTTCCACTGTGCTGGATGCGCTCATTCCCACGACGCCGCCAACATTGTAGCTGCCCGTGATTGAGCTTTCAATAACGCCTAGACTTTTTATGTTAGCGCCAGAGATATATCCGAATAGGCCTTGATAATAACTGTTTTTGTTAATAAATACACCCTTAACGGTATGTCCGCCGCCGTTAAAAGTTCCCTCGAATTTAGCAGACTGCTGGCCAATTGCTTCCCACGCATTGGGGCTGCCCTCCAGTGAATCGTTCAGAATGATATCTGCCGTCTGCTCAAAAAACTTATTTTTGCTATATGAATTACCATTGTTGACGTTTGCGGCAAGCATTGCAAGGTGCTCACCGTTGGCGATTTTATAGGGGTTACCCGCCGTGCCGCTACCGCCGCCGTAGCTATAGCCTGGATTGGCAGTGGGAATGACACCGCTCCACTCTGTAGGCGCAGGGACTTTCTCCGCCTCGGGCAGTGTCGGATTTTGCACAACACTGCCGGCAAATCCCTTCAATGTTGGCAGTGCTGCGCCAATGACCAGTTTTTCTGATGGGTAATTCCATGCGCTGCTGTCGCTGAACCACGTGCTCCATGCCTGTGCAGTGGAATCACTTACGGTTAAATCTGCACCGTTTTCATTGCTGCTCGTGCCGCCTGTTACGGTTGCGCCATTTACTTGCATATCCGAGCGTGCATAGTTATTGGTCATCGTGCTGGTAAACCCGGCACCCACAACTCGGTTTATACTCGTTCCGCTAGAAAGCGCACTACCCAGTGAAACGCAGTTTGACAGTGTACCACCGTGTATGGCCGCGATGCCGCCGTTGTTGCCAAGAGAGGTCGTAATTTTTCCGGTGTTGTAGCAGTTTTGAATCAACCCGTCGTTGCCGGCTGTGATTCCGCCAGCAGCATGTGCGGTGGCTACAACATCTCCGGTGTTATAGCAATTTTTCAGCGTACTTGTACTATCTGCCGCACCCGCTATGCCGCCTGCATTGTAAGTTGCGGAGACACTGCCGGTGTTATAGCATTTTTCTACTGTGCTATTTTGAACGAAACCCACTATGCTGCCGACATAATTGTCGCCATTTATATCACTATCGACTATGCCGAGATTGCTTACGACTGCGTCGCAAATAAGCCCAAATAGCCCTTGGTATGCGCTTGAACCTGTGATATACACGCCCTTAAACGTATAGCCGCCCCCGTCAAAGCTGCCTTGAAAAGCATTTTTAACATCGTTGGGGTCAATAACATTCGTGCGCTTTCCAATTGGCTTCCACGCCTTAGGGGTGCCGTCCAGTGAATCGTTTAGGACGATATCGTCGGTCATCAAGAAAAATTTATTTTTGCTGTAATTATCAATGTTGTTGACGTTTGCCGCAAGCATGGCAAGGTCGTAGCTATTGTCGACTTGGTACGGTGCGCTCTCAGAACCGTCGCCGCCGCTAAATGTGTAGGCGGGGTTAGCGGTGGGGGGTGTGCCGTCCCACACGGTGGGATTAGCTTGTGTTATTTCTATATTTGCGCCGTTTTTTACAAGACTTTTCCCCACTGAATTAACGAGTGCAAACTTTTCTACCACGGCATGTTCAGGTGTTGTCGCTGTGGCAACAACAGTAACGGTTGACGGAAGGCCTGTTGGATCCAGCGTAATGCTGCCCTCAGCTCCTGTAAGTTCACCGATGATGTTAAGCCGATTGTCAGTCAAGGCAGGCAAATAAACAGCGAGTGTTGGGTTACCCGAGAGGTTAAGCTTTTTTACAAAGACTCCGCTCATCGTGCCACCTGAAATATTGGCTTCTCCCCCTGCGATGGTAGAGTCAATTGCAATGCCGCCTGCAGTAACCGTGCCGCCGGTTATGTTGACTATACCGCCATTGTGGCTGCGGATTGCTGTACCACCGCTACTGGGTGCAGTCACTTCTCCGCCGGAAACGTTGACTATTCCGGTGTAGCTGTTAATGATTGTGTAGCCGTTTTCGCTTACAGTCACCGTACCGCCGGTTATGTTGACTGTTCCTTCGCTGGCGATTGCAAAAGCCGGTGCAGACACCGTCCCACCGGAAATGTTGACTACGCCGCTGGAGGTATAGTTATTGGTGATTGCATAAAGGTTGCTGTTTGTAGACACCGTGCCACCGGTTACTTCAACTGTGCCGCCCCTGTTGTTAATTGCAGCCCAGTCTTGGTCCTTTGCAGTTACCGTGCCGCTTGAAATTTTGACTGTGCCGTTGCTGTCGATTGTGTAAAAAGGTTCTCCGCTTGCAGGCTTTGCTCCGCTTGCAGACACCACTCCAGCTGCACCGTCACTTGTGTCTATAATTTCTAAGCTTCCAGAGCTAGTTACCATAATCGTCGATACTGAACTACTTGAAAGTGTAAAACCATTTAAATTAAGAATTATGTTTGCATCAGTGATAGTTGCCGATTGGTCAACACTAAAACTTTCACCGAGTTTTATGGTTGTTTTGCCTGTAGTTGACGCATTTGTGATTGCAGCGTCTAATTCTGTTTCTGTCACAACGGTTGTTTCCGCCGTAAGCATCCGCATCTTGGTGAGCACCGGAGTCAATGGGCAGATGCCGTCCACGTGCTCGTCAAGCCTCTCATCCTTGCAAAGCGGGCACTGATACGTAGGAGTAATGTATTGAGGACACCCCTGATTATGCGTTACCTCGCCGCTGTCTACAGTGGGACAGGTGCATTCCTTTTCATCCTCGGTTGTTGGAATCGCCACCTCAGGCTCAGTGTTTTCTGTTGTTTCGCAAGCGCCCTCATGAGGGGCTTTGCCACAGCTGGAACAAGTTTCGGATTCCACGACTGTGTTGCTGCTTTCTTGGGATACGATTACAGGGAGGTCGCCTCCCTCAACTGCATAAACCGGCATAACGCCTACGCTTAGAATTATAGCAACAGCTAGTATCATTGATAATATTTTTTGTCCTGCGCTTTGTTTCATGTTA
>DALYYK010000155.1:0-6498 GCA_031983305.1 Candidatus Fimivivens sp.
CGCGACCTGATGACGCTCAAGGGCGAGCTCAATCGTCTGATGGGGCAGCGCAAGCAGATCGACGAGCGCATCAGCGACATGATTGAGCAGATCACCGATCTTTCAGACCGCTTCCGCAACAGCGACCGCCTGCGTACCTATGAGTTTGTGGTGTCTGAAGATGCTGCCATAGAGGGTAAAAGCATCGGTCATCTCGATTTCAGAAAGCATACGGGCGCGACGATTGTGGCTGTGCGCCGCGGCGCTGAAATTCTGCTGTCGCCAACGCCTCAAACCGTGTTAAACAAACAAGATCTGCTGGTCATCGCCTGTGATGTGACCCATGTTGATGGTGTCGCGAGCTTTATTAACGCAAAAAAGCCGCCCAAAAGCTGATATCCGTCGTTTCGGCACGGTCTGCGCCAATTTGTTGCTATCATTTTGATAGTGGCATTGACTGAGTGACAACTTCGTGTTAAAATAAAGTTGTCACTATAATATTAGGAAGGGGAAATTGTATGAAGAGAGTTGTTTCAGCAATGCTGGCCTTATTATGCGCGTCGGCCGTTTTGTCAGGCTGTAGCCAAAAGCCCGCACAGAAAAACATTGCGTTTGCAGACGTTGGTTGGGATTCGATCCGCCTGCAAAACGCGGCGGCGGGGTTGATCGCCACCACCCTGTTTGGCTACGACAGCACCAGCGAGGTTTCAGGCAGTACGCCCATCGCACATGAGGCGCTCATCAAAGGCGAGATCGATGTCCATATGGAAATATGGACCGATAATATCAGTGTGTACAATCAAGACCTTCAGGCAGGGCGCTTTCAGGAGATGGGTGTCAACTTTGACGATAACGGTCAGGGCTTTTATGTCCCCCGATATGTCATTGAAGGCGACGCCGCACGTGGTATAGCGCCTGTCGCGCCCGACTTGCGCACCGTCAAAGACCTGAAAAATTATGCCTCGGTTTTTAAAGATAGCGAGGACCCCAGCAAGGGCCGCGTTTATGGCGGTATTCCGGGCTGGGAGGTCGACGAGATCATGCATAAAAAATATTTGGCCTATGGTCTTGACGCCAACTTCAACTACTTCAGACCCGGCACCGACGCCGCCATGAGCGCCGAGCTGATCTCGGCCTATGACCGGGGCACGCCGATCGTCGCCTATTATTGGGAGCCTACCTGGCTCTTGGGTAAATATGATTTTGTCCTGCTTGAGGACGAGCCTTACGATCCAGAGCTGTATCTGCAGGGCAAAACGGCCTGCCCGTCGGTGACCGTCACCGTCGGCACCAGCAACGCGTTTGCCGAAAACAACCCTGCATTTTGTGAATTTTTGAAAAACTATCGTACAACCAGCGCGTTGCTGTCCGAGGCGCTTGCCTACATGCAGGATACGAAGGCCAATTACGAAGATGCCGCCCGCTGGATGATGGCGACCCACCCCGAGCTGCTCGACGAATGGCTGACAGCCGAACAGGCCGCCGAAATGAAGCAGGCGCTCGGCATGGAGAGTGCGGCCAAAAAGGTCAATCCGCTGCTTGAGTTCCCGTTTACAATCCCGGTCAACACCGAGGTGATCGACAGCGCCGTCCGCAGCTTTTCAGTACGGCACAGCGCTGCCTTTGAGGCGATAAAAACTGGCCTTACCGCGACGGTGGGCTTTATTCGCACCTTGCTGCATCTGATTCCCTGGTGGCTGCTCATCGCGCTGGTGCTCTTCCTTGGCAAAGCGACGTCCGGCAATTGGATCAAGGGGCTTATTTACGCCGTCATGCTGTTTTTGATCGGTTTGTTCGGCCTGTGGGGCCTGATGCTTGAGACGCTGTCGATCGTCATTGCAGGTGTGATTTTGTCGCTGCTGATCGGGCTGCCCATCGGCGTGCTGATTTCGGGCTCTGAGCAGGCCAACCGCGTCATCCGCCCCGTGCTCGACACAATGCAAACGATGCCGGTCTTTGTCTATCTGATTCCGGCTGTGCTGTTCTTTGGTATGGGCTCGGCGCCGGCGGTTATCGCAACGGTTATTTATGCGGTTGTGCCGGTTATCAGACTGACGAGTCTCGGCATCCGACAGGTCGACCGCGAGGTGGTCGAGGCTGCGAAATCCTTCGGCTCCACCCGTGCGCAGGCGCTGCTTAAGGTGCAGATTCCGCAGGCGCTGCCGACCATTATGACCGGCATCAATCAGACGATGATGATGGCGATGGCAATGGTCGTTACCTGCTCGATGATCGGCGCGCAGGGCATCGGCAACGAGGTGCTGATCGCCGTCAATCGAACCGAGATTTCACGCGGACTGATCAACGGCACGGCGGTGGTTATTCTGGCCGTGCTGATGGACCGTCTCACGCAGGGCTGGTTTTCGAGAGGAGGTAAGGAATGATGAGCGCCGAAACCATTATTTCTATCAAAAATGTTTATAAGCTTTACGGCAATAACCGCACTGAAGCGGTTGCCATGCTCGAATCCGGCGCCGACAAAGATGCGGTTTATCGCAAAACCGGTGTGACGGCGGCGCTGTCGGATATCAGTCTGGATATCAAAAAAGGCGAGATCTTCGTCATCATCGGCCTTTCGGGCTCGGGCAAATCGACGCTGCTGCGCTGCCTCAACCGGCTGCATAGGCAGACCTCGGGCAGCATCACGTTTGAAGGTGTCGAATTGGGCGGTATGACCAAGCAGGAGCTGCTGGCGCTGCGGCGCAATAAAATCTCAATGGTGTTCCAGTCCTTCGGCCTTATGGATCACCGCGATGTTCTGGGCAATGTCGCCTATGGGCTCGAGGTCAAAGGCATGTCCAAAGCTGAACGCGAGCAAAAGGCGATGCAACTGATTTCGATGGTGGGGCTGGACGGCTGGGAGAATAAGAGCTGCAACCAGTTGTCGGGCGGCATGCGTCAGCGCGTCGGCATTGCGCGCGCACTGGCCAACGATCCCGAGGTACTGCTTATGGATGAGCCCTTCTCAGCACTTGACCCGCTCGTTCGCCGCGACATGCAGTTTGAGCTGCTCTCGCTGCAAAGAAAGCTTAAAAAGACGGTCATTTTTGTCACCCACGATATTGACGAAGCCTTTAAGCTCGGTGATACCGTTGCGATTATGCGCGACGGAAAGATTATTCAGGTGGGTACGCCCGAGCAGATGAGCGCGCATCCGGCTGACGATTATGTGCGCGACTTTATCGGCGCTGCCGATAAAACCAAGGTGTTGACCGTCAAAAATATTATGATGACCCCTACGTGCCTGATGCGCCGCGCTGACGGCGCCGAGCATGCGATTCGAGAAATGCGCAAAAACGCGCTCTCGACGGTTTATGTTGTTGATGATGACCTGCGCCTTGAGGGGGTTCTGACCATCACAGAGGCCATTCGTGCCCTGCGTGAGGGACTTTCGGTTGGTGAGGTAATGGCAAGTAACATTGCAATCACAACTGAAGACGCGCTTGTGGCGGATATTCTGCCTATCGCCGCAGAAACACTATATCCAATTGCCGTAACCGATGCCGAGCACCGTTTGCGCGGCATCGTAACCAAGGCAGGCGTGCTCTCGTCGCTGGTCTAAGACCGCTTTTAGGCGTTAACAAAAGGTCGTACAGATTTTAAAAATCTGTACGACCTTTGTTTTATGCCTCGTTATTCGCCAATGCCAGAATATTGTCACCAATGCAATGGGCCGTGTTGCCCATCCGGCACACCGTCTGTAGTTCATTTATTGCGGATATGTGCGCCCGTATAGCAGAAACCGCTTAAAAACAGCACTGCGGATATTTTCTAAAATAAATGAAAAAAACTTAAAAAAAGTGCCAAAAGGTATTGCTTATTGTATTTTAATATGATATTATATAACACGTCGCCAAGATAAAGAGTAGATTGAAAACTTGGTATGACGGGGCAAATTAATATGGGGGTATAGCTCAGCTGGGAGAGCGCTTGAATGGCATTCAAGAGGTCAGCGGTTCGATCCCGCTTAGCTCCACCAAAAAGTTGAAACCACAAGGCCAAATGGTCTTGTGGTTTTTCTGTATTCTGACAACAGCAATAAGCAGCACTCGACTTAAATCGAAAGAATAAATTAGCCGGTTGCTATTCAGCATAATCATTCTAATAATAATTATTAATATTTACTAATGAACCAATTTTGGATATAATTATCTTGGAATTTTACCATATAGAAAGGTTGCCCCCTATGGCGGCTTGAAAACCGAATAGGTCAATGTATAGAGGTGATTTTACAGAAGTGTTCTGCTCCACGAAAAGAGTTTGAGGATGCCCAAATGTTTTATGAGAGATGCCCATCCGATAGGGTTTGAGTTTGGCATAACGCATCTGGCATTTTTAAAAAACGATTAGAGCAGTCGGTTCTCCTGTATCCATTTTACTGCACTAAGGAATTCGCCCCCTGCCCAAGGCTGATTGGATGTTGAAATGCTGCTCGGGCCTACGATTTCTATATAATTGGATAATATTCTATAATATTATTGACTTATTTTACTTTTAATTGTAGAATAACACAATATATCCATAATTTTTGCGTCTATAGCTTTTTTTAGCATCTCCTCCTATAGGGCCGCAAATTTGTGGAAAACTTTCTCGCACGCACACATCTATCATAAGTTTTAAAGGAGATGAAAGTATGAGCATCAAAAAAATGATCTACAGCATTATGTTTGGTCTTGCGTTGCTGAGCGTTTTGGGGACGGGGCTTATGTTCCTGCTGCTCGATCAGAACCAAAGCAACGGCAAGATTGTGAATTACTGTGGCGTTGTCCGTGGTGCGACACAGCGCATTATGAAGCTGTATCTGCTGGATGAGCCGGTGGACGAGCAGATCGCTAAAGTGGAACAGGTGATGGACGGACTCATCGCGGGCAACGCCGAGCTTGATCTGCCGGTGCCGCAGGATGACGTGCTGGTCGCACAGATGCAGCAGATTCGGACCTATTGGCAGGAGCAGATGCGCCCGCTCATGGGCGCAGGCAGTGCCAGCGACGCCACGTTGATGGCCAACAGTGAGGAGCTCTTCACCAAGTGCAACGACGCCGTTTCACAGGCGGAGCGATTTTCGGCGCAGGGTATTATCAAGCTCAAGATCGTTAGCCTGCTTAACTTAGGCATCAACCTCGTTGCGCTGCTCTTTATCGTGGGGATCATTCGCAAGAAAATTCTGCTGCCGATCAAAACGCTCGAACAGGGGATGGAGCGCCTTGCGCGCGGCGATTTGCAGAGCCGAATCGCCTACACGGCCAAGAACGAGCTGGGTATGCTCGCCAACAGTATGAGGGCGTCTATTGATACCCTTTCGGACTATGTCTCCCGCATTGACCGGTCGATGAAACAGATGGAGCAGGGCAATTTTGACCTGCCCGCGCAGCAGTTTATTGGGGACTTCACCAATATCGGCCTTTCGATCGAAAAATTCACCGAGCAGATTTCCGACACGCTCGGCAGGCTGGATCAGGCATCGGAGCAGGTTTCGGCCGGTGCGGGACATGTTGCGTCCAGCTCGCAGCTTCTGGCGGAAGGCGCTAACGAGCAGAACGCCGCCATTGAGGCGCTTTCTGACGCTGTGGGCGCCATTGTCACCAAGATCAACTACACCGCTGAGAGCGCCAGCGTCTTTAACGGAAAGGCTCAGAAGATGGGTACGAGCCTCGACGAGAGCGAACAGCAGATGCGGCTTTTGCTGGGGGCGATGAATGACATCCAGCGCAATTCCGAGGAGATTATAAAGATTAATAAAACGATTGAGGATATCGCCTTCCAAACCAATATACTGGCGCTCAACGCGGCGGTCGAGGCCGCCAGAGCGGGCGCTTCGGGCAAGGGCTTCGCCGTGGTCGCGGACGAGGTGCGGAATCTGGCGGCAAAGAGCGCTTTGGCAGCGCAGAACACCGCCGAATTGATCGATGTTTCGGTTAAATCGGTTGAGACGGGCAAGAGCCTGACCGATTCGATGGCACAGATGCTCAGCACCGTTCTGGTCGACGCGCGGGAGATCGCGCGTGGTGCCGGTGAGATTCAGTCGGCCTCTCAGGAACAGAGCCTTTCGATCTCGCACATCACCTCGAGCGTTGACAAGATCTCCTCGGTCGTACTGTCCAATTCCTCCACCGCGCAGCAGAGCGCCGCGGCAAGCGAGGAGCTGTCCGCGCAGGCCAAGGTGCTCAGCAATCTGGCGAGCCAGTTTAAGCTCAAACAGCAGGGCCGCCACATCTTTGAACCAACCCAAGCGCCGCAGGCATTTGCCGAGACGCCCATTGGCGCGTCAAAATACTAAAATCACCGATGCTAGTAGAACGCCCGCAAGTCCTTTGTTTATTTGATTTAAACCCGCTTGAGAATTTAATTCTCAAGCGGGTTTTTCGTTCTCAGGTGATGCTTGACGGCTGTTTGCGGCAGCCTTGAATTAAAATAGGATATCCGTCGCATACGCGGCGAATATCTTATTTTATAGCCTGATTATCAATCCTTAAATAAATCGGGGTGATATTTGATCAGCTCCCGCTTAAGAATGACTTC
>DALYYK010000156.1:0-6487 GCA_031983305.1 Candidatus Fimivivens sp.
CGTGGCAATGCTGCGCGGCAACCGCCCGTTGGAGCTTGCGGCGGCAGTGCTGGGGGTAACTATCGCGGCCACCAGCGTTCCCAAGCTGATGCAGGCGCTGGCCATAAACCCGGCGGAGCCCGTCATCAACCGTTTGCCTGCGTGGCTGCTGGTGGTTGAGAATATTTTTGGACTTGCGGCGGGCGCGGCTTTTCTATATCTGGCATTTTGCTTCTACAGTGGGTTTCAGCGCTCAGGCGTACAGGGTATGCTGGCGCTGCCGATGGTTCTCTGGCAGGCGATCAGTATGGTCGAGCGCTATATTTCGTTTAGGCAGATTAATACCGTCTCAGACCAATTTCTTGAGACGATGTATCTTGTTTTTGCCACGCTGTTTCTGCTGGCCAACACCCGCTGTGTGGCGGGCATTCCCAAAAGCCGCAGGATCGGGGTGCTCTGGGGGTTGCTGGCGGCGCATTTCGGGTTGGTGCTCATCGCGGGCCAGCTGGCGGGCATGACGGTTTTGGGCGGCGATATTTCGGGTCCGCCGGTGTTGCAGATGCTGATTATCGCGGCGCTGGTGCTTTACGCGCTTGTGGTTTCGGGCTCACTGATTTGCAGCGAAAACTGAGGGTTTTAATAAATTTAAAACGGGGGCGACATCGTTTGACGATGCCGCCCCCGTTATTTTGGGTTGTTAAAATCAGTGCACAAACGCTTTACCGCTCCTCGCGGAAATAATTAAGCCCCAGACCCGAGGGAATATGCGCGCCACTGCTCTTGCGTATCGAGCTGATCACCAGTACAAGCGCGGTAATCAAAAACGGCAGCATATCATAAAACGCGTTTGGGAACGGGAACAGGCTTTTGGTCGCGTAATATTTCAGCACGCGCAGCGCGCCGAATATAAAGGAGCCATAAAGTGCGTTGACCGGCTTCCATCCTGCAAAGATGACCAGCGCGACGGCGATCCACCCGAGGCCGCCGACATTGTCGCTGATCCAGACGCCACTATTGATGATCATCGAGCAATAAGCGCCGCCGATGCCGCAGATGCCGCCGCCGACAATGATATTGATATATTTAAGCAGCGTAACGTTGATGCCCGCCGCGTCGGCCGCGGCAGGATTTTCGCCGACGGCCCGGACATTCAGGCCGGTTTTGGTGCGGTGCAGATAATAGCCCGCCGCAATCGCGATCACGATGCCCAAATAGACAAAGGGGTTGTAAGAAAACAGCAGCTCGCCCACCACAGGCAGCTTGCTCAGCCCCGCAAGGCCGCCGCCGCGCATCTGCGCCGTAATGGTCTCGGGCAGCTTGAGCGTCTTATCGGCCGAGCGGCTGATCATCAGCACGCCCACAAAGTTTGAAAGGCCGATGCCAAAGATGGTCAACGTCAGGCCGGTGACGTTTTGGTTGGCAAAAAAGGTGACGGTTAGCACGGCGTAGAGCAGCGCTGCAAGCGCACCGCCCAGAAAGGCGGCCAGAACGGCCAAGACAAAGTTGTTGGTATAATAGCCGGTCATAAAGCCCGCGCAGGCCCCGATCGACATCATACCCTCGACGCCGAGGTTCAGGTGTCCGACACGCTCGCTCAAAATCTCGCCGACGGTTCCAAACAGCAGGGGGGTGCCCGCCAGTACGGCGGCCACAAGGAACTTGATGAAGATATCCATTATTTTTCCCCTCCCTTTTTGCGGATCGCAAAGGCGTAGCGGATGAAGAATTCACATCCTAAGATAAAAAACAGGATGATGCCCTGCAAAACGTCGGCGCAGTCGGTCGAGAGGCCGAAGGTCGATTGTACGACACCCGAGCCTTTCTCAAGCACCGAGAACAGGAACGACACGACGAGAATCACGCCAGGGTTGAGCTGCGACAGCCACGCGACAACGATTGCCGTAAAGCCCACGCCGCCCGCGACAGCGGTGGTCAGCGTAATATCCGAGCCGGTGGCCTGCACCATGCCGCCGATGCCGCAGATCGCGCCCGAGAAGAACATGGTGCGCAGAATGACCTTTTTAACGTTCATGCCGGCGTAACGCGCGGTATCCTGACTCTCTCCGACCACACCAATCTCATAGCCCTGCTTGGTGCGACTCAGGTAGATGTAGACGATAACGACCAGCACGAGTGCGACCATCCAGCCGATGTGTACGCCGAAAACCTTGTCGAGCGCGGCGTTCTTGTCAAACCGCGCAATCTTTGCAAAGCCCGCCGCGCCGGAATCCTTCCACGGACCGTCGCGCAGGTAGGAGACGATATGCAGCGCAATATAGTTGAGCATCAGGGTGAACAGCGTCTCGTTGGTGTCGAACTTCACTTTAAAGAGCGCGGGAATCAGCCCCCACAGGCCACCGCCGATCAGCCCTGCCAGAAACATGACGGCGATCAGCAGCCAGTGGTTCCAACCGGCGCAAAACAGCGCGAAGTAAGAGGCGCAGATGGCCCCCATGATGATCTGCCCCTCAGCGCCGATATTCCAAAACCGCATTTTAAAGGCCAGCGTAACGCCCAGCGACGCGATGGTCAGTGGAATGGCATATTTGACAGTGGCCTGAATTGCCATCTTGCTGCGAAACGCGCCGGACAGAATCGTGCCGTAAATCTCGAGCGGGTTGTAGCCGATCGAGAGGATAAATACGCCGCCCGCGATCAGCGAGATGAGCACCGCCTGAAGCCGCAGCAACAAAATTTGGCTGCGGGTCTTTTCGGCGCGCTTAACAATGCGGACAAACGGGTCGTGCTTTATAGCCTTTTGCATCAGGCGTCGCCTCCTTCCTCGGGGGTGGCCCCGGTCATCATCAGGCCAAGCTGCTCTTTGGTGGCGGTGCGCGCGTCCACAATGCCGGTGATCTTACCGTGGCACAGCACCATGATTCGGTCAGAAAGCTCGAGCAGCACGTCTAAGTCTTCGCCGATGTACATCACCGCCACATTGCGGCGCTTCTGCTCGTTGAGCAGGTCGTACACGGTGTAGGAGGAGTTGATGTCCAGCCCGCGCACCGGGTAGGCCGTAATAAGCAGATTGGGGGCCGACTCGATCTCGCGTCCGAGCAGCACCTTCTGCACGTTGCCGCCGCTAAGAAGCCGTACCGGCGTATCGACGCCGGGCGTTGCGATCGAGAGCTTCTTGACTAACTGCTCGGCCAACGCTCCCGCGGGCTTTCGGTCGACGAAGAGGCCGCCGCTTGTGTGGTAGGACTTGAGCAGCATATTATCCACCATGCCCATCGAGGCAACCAGCCCCATGCCGAGGCGGTCCTCCGGCACAAAGCTCATACTGATACCCAGTGCGATTATTTCAGAGGGTGATTTTCCGACGATATTTTCCTTCTTGTATAAAATGGCACCTTTTTTGGGCTTTAAGAGTCCCGCAATAGACTCGCACAGCTCCTTTTGGCCGCTACCCGCGACGCCCGCCACGCCCAGAATCTCGCCGGTGCGAATCTCAAACGAGATATCATCTATTGCGATGCCGCCGTCGGCGGTCGGCACCATAAGGTCGACGACCTTGAGAATCGGCCGAGGCGCTATTGCCTCGGGACGGTCTATTTGAAGGCTGACCGGGCGGCCGACCATCAGCTCGGTCAGCTGCGCCTGATCGGTTTTGTCGGTGTCGACGGTGTCGATGCTCTTGCCCTTACGCAAAATCGTGACGCGGTCACTGATCTCCAGCACCTCGTTGAGCTTATGGGTGATGATGATGATCGCGCAGCCCTGCTGCTTCATCCGCCGCAGAATCTCAAAAAGCCGGTTGGTCTCCTGCGGGGTGAGCACGGCGGTCGGCTCATCCAAAATCAGAATTTGCGCACCGCGATACAGCACTTTGATAATCTCAACGGTTTGCTTTTCGCTGACCGACATGTCGCACACCCGCTTTAAGGGGTCGATCTCAAGCCCGAACACGCTGCAAATCTCTTCGATCTTGCGCCGCAGCTGTTTGGGCGGCAATAGCTTGTCCGCTGTTCCGAGCACGATGTTATCCATCGCCGAGAAAACCTCCACCAGCTTAAAATGCTGGTGGATCATGCCTATGCCAAGCCGCATCGCGTCGACCGGCGAGTTGATGGTCACCTCCTGCCCGTTGACCGAAATCGAACCGGAATCGGGCCGATAGATGCCCGACAACATATTCATCAAGGTGGTTTTGCCCGAGCCGTTCTCGCCGAGCAGCGCCAACACCTCACCGCGCCGAACCGCAAGGTCGATGCCGTCATTGGCCAGCACGCTGCCAAAGCGCTTGGTTATCTGCTTACATTCAATCGCAAAGTGGGACTGCAAAGACGCTTCCACGTGATCACCCCTTTAAAAATAAAAAATGTGCGAAGTTTACTCAAAAGCGGCGTCCGGCGATCTCAGCACATTAGCCCGGCGACACTTTTCAATAAATTTAATATGGATTTGCAAGCGCCGCCTATCGGCGATGCGCAAAAATGGCTGTAACATTTTAATAAATAAGGGGCGGTCATTTAACGAATGACCGCCCCTGCCTGATGCAATCAAATGCCCGGCGGTGCAGCAGTTACTTTACAACAACGTTTTTAAAGTACCAGTTGATATCGCTGTAATGCTCGCTGGTGTGCTTCTGGCCGTCGTTGCCCTCAATCTCGCCGTCGAACACGTCCCACGCGCCCGAAACGATTTTCTGGCGGGCTTCTTCAATCTTTTCAGCGGTACCTTCGGCGCACAGGTCCGACAGGTCGGTGATGCCGACAAAGCCCTCGGGCAGACCGCCGTAGTAGTTCTCGCCGGTCCAGGTGCCGTTGATGACATTCTCAACTGCCCAGGTATAATAGGTGCTCCAATTCCAGATCGCGCTGGTCAGCACAGCCTTAGGGGCATCCTTAGACATATCGGAGTTGTAGCCCACACCCCAAACGCCCTTTTCCTCAGCGGCAAGCTGGGGGTTGGGGGTGTCGCAGTGCTGGCTCATGACGTCGACGCCCAACGCAATCAGCGCCTCGGCAGCCTGCTTTTCACCCTCGGGATCAAACCAGCTGTTCGTGGTCTTGACATAAACCTCACAGTCGGGGTTGACTGAATAAGCGCCCATTGCAAAGGCATTGAGTCCGCTCGTTACCTCGCCGTTGTCGGTGCCCCAGGCGGCGACATAGCCCAGCTTGTTGCTCTGGGTCTTTAAGCCCGCGGCAATACCGGCCAGATAACGGGCCTGATAGATGCGGCCAAAGTAGTTGTTAAAGTTCTTGCCGTTCGATTTATAGCCGGTGCCGTGCGAGAAGATCACGTCGGGATATTCCTCGGCCAGTGCCTCGCAGGTGTCCATATAACCCCAGCTGGTGGCAAAAATAATGTTGCTGCCTTCCTCAATACATTCCAAAATGGCAGTCTCAATCGCAGTGGCGTCGCTGTCGTTGACATTGATTTTGCGGATGATCTGGTCGTCGCGCAGGCCCAAATTCTTCTGCATGCCGACAATGCCCTGATCATGGGTATAGGTATAGCCCGAGCCTTCGGCGGGGTCGGAGATGTGAATAACGCCAATTTTGATGCTGTCCTTCGCGACGGCGTTTGCCGGGGCGCTGGGCGTTTCCGCGGTGGAAGACGCAACCTCGGAAGAGGCGGCGGAAGCGGCCTGGCTGGAAGCAGGAGTACTGCCGCACGCGCCTAACAGGAGCATACCGGCAGCCAGCAAAATGGCAAGACTTTTCTTCATTTCTTTTTCATCCTCCTAATTTACATAGCTTATGTTCGTTTATTACCTGCGGCAGGTGCCGCGAGCAAACAAAATCAGTCGCGGAAGAGGACGCCGCCGTCACTCATCGCATCGACAATAGCGAGCGACTCTACCCGTACGCCCATATCGCGTATCAGGCGGCCACCCTCCTGAAAGCCTTTTTCAATGACGATACCGGCGCCGACCAGCGTTGCGCCCGCGCCGTTGACCAGCTCGATGAGGCCCTTGAGCGCGCAGCCGTTGGCGAGAAAATCGTCAATGATCAATACGCGGTCATCCGGCGATAAAAAGCGCTTTGAAACAATAATGTCGTACACCTTTCCATGGGTGAACGACTCAACACGGCTGGTATACACCTCACCCGCAATGTTCTTGGTGGGGTTCTTTTTGGCAAAAACGACAGGTACGTCAAAATACTGTGCGACAATACAGGCGATTCCGATGCCGGAGGCCTCAATGGTCAGAATCTTATTGATGTCGCAGTCCGAAAACCGGCGCTTAAACTCCTTGCCGATTTCGGCGAACAGCCCGATGTCCATCTGGTGGTTTAAAAAGCTGTCCACCTTCAGGACATTGCCGGACATAACCCGTCCGTCTTTAAGAATACGATCCTTTAGCAACTGCATGGCGTCGTTACCTCAACTCTCTTAACGGTTATAAAAACAAAATTATGAGAAAATTCTATCAAAAAAGAGATGCCTTGTCACCTGTTTACCAATGAAAAGTTCATGTTTTGTAAAAAATAGTGTCTTTGATGGAAAAGAGATAGAAATAGAAGAGGACTTTGGGGATTGCGACGAAGCGCAATCC
>DALYYK010000157.1:0-6452 GCA_031983305.1 Candidatus Fimivivens sp.
AACCTTGAGGTATTATCAGCGGATCAAGTTAATGCGGCTTTGTCGAATAAGGCGGATGTGACAATTGGCAATCAGTTCAAAGTGCCGCAGGAATTTATCGGACAAGAGCCTGAATTAACTACATCTGGCGTGGTCGTCGAGGCGTATCCAAATGTTAATGGGCAGCAAACCCATAGAGCGAGTATTTCTTTTATCAACCAAGGTATCGTCGGTGGCAATCTCTACTTAGACACAGACGGTAGCTTTAAAATTAGGGTTGCATCGCTATATGATGCGCCCCTTGCCACCGCCACGCCGCCACAGATATTTGACTTGCCGTTGACATCTGGATTTATCGAAAAAGATGTGCGGCCTATTTACGGCAAAGACCAATTTGGGACAGTACATGTCAGTTTTAAAATTGTAAAACCAGAGGGCATCCCGCCCGGTCTTATAACAATTGCCATGTTGCCCGAAGGATATCGCCCGACTGGATCATTCGCAGTACATGGTGTATGTTCTCATGCTGATTTTAACGGATTATTTTATCTTTTTTATATTTCCATTTTGGGGGACGTATCGGTAGTTGTTCATTCTGCCATTCCGGCAGGGCCTGTTTGCGGATTTGCTGGGTCAATTTCATTTATCGCTGTACCTTAGGCAGCCACGAAGCCGATGCTACCCATTAAGCAGAATGTATAACCAGCATTGCCAGTACCAACCATCGTGATGCGTCCGTCAGGGTGGACATAAACTGACGCAATTATTGCTGCTCCCGTTTTTTGCAAAAATACGATGTACTCGCGTTGCGTTGCTGGCCGATATCCCTCTGGCAGCGTGGCGACAGTTTGCCCATCAGTAAAACCGTTTGCATAAATAATACTACCCTGCACAAAGACTTCCCCGAATTGATTTTTTCGGTATTTACCGAGTACCGCTTGGACACCACTGCTTAAGGGCAAATCATACTCCTGTGGCGGCGTGGCGGTGGCGGTCTGCACCCAATCAGTCCAAGGTGTACCGTTTGTCGCCTTGCGTTCAGCCGTACCAAAAGCTTCGGCGTTGCGCGCTATCTGCCATATCCAATCAATTCCAGTGTCCTGCCCGGTGTAATCATTACCATGGCGAGTCTTAATCTCGATAATACCGTACCTAAATGGAGCATCGATGCAGTCGGGCTCAAAATAATAAATTCCGGGTTTAACGGCATTTCTTGTATTGGTGACTTTGCCCCGGTAAATCAAGTGTTGCTCTAATTTCCCAGCCGCATCTACGTCCGCCTTATTCGACTAGGCGGCCCCGCCCCCTATGGAGAGGGCGGGGCCTATGTCTTAGAACTTCTCGCCGGTAATTGCCATGAATTCCTCAGGGGTGATGTCGCCGTAGGGATTGCTGCCGGTTTTGACCGCAAGACGCAGCTGCGCGACCGAGACCCACTTTGCGTTGTAAGCTAACATCCAAAATGCCATAATTATTCACCTCCTCCCAATTGAGATTTGAGTATCACGACATCGAGCCTTGTTTGCACAAGCTGTGTACCCAAAGCGTCAATGACTTGATCTTTTTGCATTCCCGCAATAGTGAGCTGGGCCACCTGAGCGCCCAGCACATCCACGGTGGACGGCCCCGGTGGCTCAGGCGCGGGGTGGTCGGACTCCCACGCGGTGATCTCCTCGGTGGTGGCCGCTTCAACCCATGCCGAGCCATCCCAACGAGGATTGACTAAGCCCACCGCACCGGCAGAGGGCCGATAGGTGGGCGGCGCGGCGTCTATGAGGGATTCACCCTCTTTGAGTGTGTAATGCTGGATTGTGGGCTGCTCGCCGCCCTCGTCGCTTGGCTCCATGTGCACCAAGACCAAGGTAACGTACAGCCCGTTTGCGTCTACGATGCAGCAATGTTTGTAATTCATACGTTTTCTTCCTTTCTTTTAAAATAAACCGCCCTAGTCGAATAAGGCGGATTTAATTGACCACCAGCTTAAAACCTACACCGCGCTTGAACAGCTTGGATTAACCACCGGCAACGAGACGATGGCCGCCATTGCGGCGGCCATGCCCAACGGCGGAACGCTGACGGTGGCTGTAGGCGCGAGTAGTAATCCTGTAGCAGACGGGAGTGCGTATCCGATCGAATCTGGCGCTACAGCGGCTTACGGCAACCTACATGTGTATCGTGCAAATGTTAATCGCGTTGATTTTAGGTTTGATGCCTCTGGGCCTGCTGGCAACCGTTATGTCGGGTTTTTTAACTCCGGTAACGGCGACTGGATGGGATGGGTACGGCAAGCTACCATTGCGTTGCCGACGTGGTATAATCTCGCTCCCGCCAGCGGCTATACTGTTGGCACTGCACTGTTTAAATATTGTAAGGATGGCGGCGGAACAGTGCATTTAACGGGTGCGGTGCAAAAAGGAAGTGTGCCGGCATCGAGCGAGACAATAGCAATTCTGCCGGAGGGATTTAGGCCGGGCAACTACATTAGCTTTGTCGTTGCCCAGCTTTCAGGGGCAACGGGAGCAGTATGGAACACGGTTTGCTGCGTGGAACCAAGTGGTATAGTGAGATTCTTCGCCGGGACGCTGCCACCTAATTTTTCCACGGCAAAAGACCTTGTAATTAATGTCTCATTCCCTGCGGCGTCTTAGATCGCTGTCGAGAAGGAGATATTAAATCCGAGCAGACTTCCGGGGGTATACCCGGAGGGGACTAGCCCGGCAAATACAAGATGCCCACTGGTCATTAAGTAGCCGAAAGTAGCCCATCCATTGACGCCTACTAAGGGAACGACGATATCCCGATCGGGTCTAAATCCTTCGGGCAATGTCATTATTGTCTCATTTGCCACTGGTGCTGCCGATTTGCTAAATGCGCCGGATAAATGCACAACGCCTCCCCTGGTTTTACAATATTTGCTCTCATGATTAGTAAACCCGTTTTGTACTGCGATGGCATACCACGTCGGCGCTGCGACAGTGCCAATCTCTAACCAACCGCGCCATGTGCCTGCGTAGCGCCTGCCAATATACGCTCTACCTGTATCAATATGGATTGCAATACAGGTCTGATAGTCGTTGCCACCGTACATGGGATTAATTATGAATGTATACCATCCAACCCCACCTGACGTAGTTGTTGGGGCGTTGGTGACATTGCTTCCGCTGTACCACCCACCGGTATTTTGCGCCAGCACATCCAGCCAATCTTGATTGGAGATATTTTTTGATCCAGACCCCAAACCGTACCCGGAAGGCGCCTTATTCGACAAAGCCGCATTAACTTGATCCGCTGATAATACCTCAAGGTTTTCTCGCGCCTCAGCTGCGGACGTCGCACGGGTACCGCCCTTATCGATGCCAAGCGGGCCGCCGATGAGGTGTTCAATTTTAGTCACAAAAAAATGCTTCAGGATATTCCCTTGCCCGTCCTTGGTTTGAAAGATGCTTTTTTTCTCGATTACTGCCATTCTGCGGCCCTCCTATTCTAAGATTTGTAAAAAGAGATCACCTGCTTTAAGCCCGGCAGGTGTATCGGCTTGCGCGTATACCACCGGCATGGTGATATTGACCTTTTTGCCGCTGATTGTCTGTGTGGTCCCGTTGACGCTGACACCCTCGAGCACGTTGACCTGCGCGTTGGACGGCGCATGAGCAGCTTGACTGTGTGAGTAACCCGTATCCCATTGCCCGGTCTTGGTCGATGTGATCCCATCCAGCACCGCCTTATTGCTATGGCTGTGATTGCCCGCGGAGGCATTGTCGATTTTGGTTTTTAGGGCGGCATCCAGATCGCCCTCGGTGACGGTGCTTTTGCCGGCCAGCGCGCCGGTCGGCACAGGGATATCGACCGCCTTGCCGCTCGGCGGCAGGGCCGTGCCGTTGACCTTAACCTCCTCGAGGACGTTGACCTGCGCCCCGGCTGCGATGCCGTTGATCTTAGCAAGCAGTGTATTGTTAAAGTCATTGGCCGACAGGCCCTTACCGGCCACTTTATCGACTTTGTTGCCGATGGCCGCATTGAGCGCCGAGACGACACCCTCGTTGGATGCGATGTAGTCGGCGATCTCCTTGAGCGTGTCATAGGTGGAGGGCGCACCGTTAATCAGACTGTCCACTGCCGCCGAGATCGCGCCGTTGACATCGGTCATACTGGCCTTATTATTAAGAGCATTGATAATTTCAGCCAGCTTAATAGCCAGCGTCTTTTCGGTGCCACCATCGGTCAGTGTGACGTTATCCACGTTGGTGCGTATCATCAGATCGGTCAGCACGTTTGCGACATACGCTCTTAAAATAGCGCTTGCAATTGGATTTGACATATCTCCTGACTCCTCCTACCGTATGGTGTAGCTCAATGTCGCCCCACCGTTTTCGTCGCTGTCGGCGTTGATGACAGCCATCGTCTTATTGGCCACCGAAAGGTTTAGGCCCTCGCCGGCGCTCTCGCCCAGCGCCAGCAGGCCGGGGCTTGTTTCCTCGGTCTGCAGCCAAATCAGCGGCCCCGGATCATCCGGCTCGGTGTCGCTGATATAGAGCCGCACCATCTCCCCATCGAGCTTTTTCATATTGGTGTTCTGGACTTCGACGTTGTAAAAGTCCCCGTCCGGCGGTGTCTGCAGGCCGAGGCGAGTTGTTGTATCGCTCAAGACAAAACCTCCTTCCGCAGCTGCGCGTGCGTGTATGCCGCCAGCTGTGCATGTGTAAACCGGCTGAGCGTCGAGTGGCGGTTATACAGCAGCGACAGGGCGATGACGGTGTTGGCGGGTACCAGCTTGGTCAGCAGCTCCTCGACGGTGCTGTAATTGTGCTTGCTGCGAAGCGCCACCTTGACGATCAGCGTGCGGGCTTCATAGTCCATCGCCACCGTGGCGCCCTCGTCGGTAATCTGATTGAGCTGATCCGCTAATTTACTTAGCGTGATGAGTACCCGCATACGAAGCCGCGCGGCGACGGCATAGCGGCGCTCATCCAAGGCCAGCGCCGGGTTGGAGGGCAGCCCCAGCGCCGTTTCCCATCGGACGATGACCGCCAGCGACGCAGTGGCGATGATCTGATCGGCGAGCAGCTGCGCCCGCCGGGCCGTCATCATCGCAATCTGTGCGTCGACTGCGGCGCCGATGGCCTTAAACTCCTTGACCTCCTGCAGGCAGCCGGGCAGATAATGCACATAGTTGGCCATTACACGCCCTCCGCTAAGGTCATCGCGCCGAGCGCCGGCACTTGATAGTCGTTGTAGAGCTTGGGCAGCGTCGTGTTGGTGTCCGAGCCGTTGAGCATAAGACCGGCCACGTCGATCACGCCCTCCACCGACAATATGGCCGTCTCGATGCGGGCCACACGCACGATACTGCCCCTAAAACCGACGCCGGCGGCAAAATAATCGTTGATGGCGGCGCGGATGAGCGGCTCCAGCGAGACCAGCGCATAGCCGGTGTCAACCGTGACCGTCGCGGAGACGGTGAGCTGCGCAACCACCGGCGTGGCGATCGTGACGGTGTGATCGATCGGGGCCAGCCCGTAGCCCTTGCCCTGCGGCGCGGGGTCGATCGCCTCCTGCACTGTGGCCAACAGCGTGCCGCTCACCGGCTGCCCGTCGGGATCGACGATCATGCAGCAGACGGTGCCGCCGGCATCGTTAGGCGTCGGAAATACAACCACATCGCCGACACCGGCGATCGCCCTGATCTGCTGCTCGTATTGTGCGATGTTGCCGCCGAAGGGCGTCGACTGCATCTCGGCGTAAAAGCGGGTGCGGTAGCGCTCATCGTCCTCGGCGTCCTCGCCGGCGATCAGCACGTCGGCAAGCGTGGCGCGGGTGATATCGGGGTTGCGGTTATCGAGCGGCAGAATCTCGCCAAAATACTGGTTGCCGATGATGCCGGCGGTCTCACAGGCGATCTGATAGCCGCCCTCGGCGGGGCCGGTGACGGTGTAGTAGACGCCGGCGGCCCCAAAGCGCGACCCGATGGCTACCGCAGCGCCCACCGGCTCAAACAGCCCCAACCGGACGGCGGTGGTCGCTGCCCGGCGGCTGACGCCGAGGCTTGTGTAGAGCCGCGTCTGCAGCAGGCCGGTCGCGGTGTCGGGCATGGTGCTGTCGGTGACGCCATCGTCGTAAAACTGCTGCTCGCACAGCATGTGGGCGATCGGGGCCAGCGCCGTGTAGATCAGGCTGCCCTCGCGCTTGTCGAGGTCGGCCGGCACGCGGGAAAGCATCTCGCCGAGGATCTCGTTATAGGTCTGCATTGATGGCCACCTCCATATCCATTGATCGGCTGCCGTGTATCGTGTCCACCACAAAGGTCAGGACATTATTGGCAACGGTAAAATCGCGGACGCCGGTGATCCGGCTGTCCGCGGTGAGTGTCTCGGTAATCATGCGGCGTGCCTCGGAGTAGGCATAGTCCTTGTCGGTGCCGATGAGCGTGGCCAGCTCGCTGCCATAGCCGCCGCTAAAAATGACATGGCTGCCGC
>DALYYK010000158.1:0-6444 GCA_031983305.1 Candidatus Fimivivens sp.
TTTTTTAAACTATTTCGGCGCTTTTTGGCGTATTTATATGAATTCTATTATGGCATGAAACTTGCTATGTATATTATGTGAACGATTCTTGAAGGGAGGCTTCACACAGCAAACGGCAAGATCCAAGTCATGAACATGAGGGTACTTAATCATAATGGGGAGGGCATAACATGAAACTTGAAACTATCGAGAACGTCCTGAACATTAACGCCGACCTGGTAATGACCGTAGCTATGGCGGCCGTATTGCTAATTCTGGGTTATTTTATCAAGAGCAAGGTGAAATTTTTAGAAAAATATTGCATTCCCGCCGCCGTTGTGGGCGGATTCCTCTTTATGCTGGTCACCTGGGCCGGAAAAAGCTCGGGAACGTTTGTCTTTAACTTTACAACCACCTTCCAAGCGCCTTTTATGTTGGCCTTTTTTACGACCGTCGGCCTTGGGGCAAGCCTTTCTCTGCTGAAAAAGGGCGGCCTTCTGCTGGTAATTTACTGGCTGGTGGCGGGTTTTGTTTCAATTTGCCAGAATGTCATCGGCGTTGGACTCTCGGGCATTACCGGTCTGCAACCCTCTTATGCGCTGCTTTGCAGCGCCATCACGATGGTTGGCGGGCATGGCGCGGGCGCCGCCTATGGCAGCACCTTTGAATCTATGGGCTACCCCGCGGGCACGCTGGTGGGCGCCGCGGCCGCCACCTTCGGTCTTATTTCTTCGGTTATGGTGGGCGGTCCTGTGGCCCGCCGCCTGATTGAAAAATATCATCTCGAGCCTGACAACAGTGAAGACTTCGACACCAGCGTTACCCAGATCAACGTCGCGACCGGCCAGACCTTGAGCGGCCTTGACGTCATGAAGAACGTTACAGCCATTTTGGTTTGCATGGCGGTGGGCAGCATCGTTTCAGGCTGGGTCGGCAAGCTGATCGGAATGGAATTCCCCACCTATGTGGGCGCTATGTTTGTGGCCGTGATCGTGCGTAATATTAACGAAAAAATAAACGCCTACAAGTTTGATTACCCGCTGGTCGAGGGCATTGGCGACGTGATGCTGGGACTGTACCTCTCGATGGCCATGATGACCCTCAAGCTGTGGGAGCTGGCTAAGCTTGCCGGTCCCATGTTCATCATTCTGCTATGCCAGGTTCTCTTTTTGGTGCTGTTTGCTTACTTTGTGGTTTTCCGCATTCTGGGCAAAAACTACGATGCGGCCGTTATGTGTGCGGGTCTTTTGGGTCACGGCCTTGGCGCCACCCCCACCGCTATCGTCAACCTGACCGCCGTCAACGAGCGCTATGGCATGTCCCGTAAGGCGATGATGATTGTACCGATTGTCGGCGCGTTCCTCGTGGACATCATCTATCAGCCCGCGACTGTTTGGTTTATCAAGACCTTTGTTCCCAATCTGGTCGGCTGATTGCATGGCCAAGCGTTATAACAAAAGGAGGCAGATAAAATGGCAAGAATCGTAGAATGCATCCCTAATTTTAGCGAAGGCCAGCGTCAAGATGTCATTGATGCACTGGCAAAGACGGCCAAAAGCGTCCCCGGCATTATGCTGCTGGATTATTCCTCCGACCCCAGTCACAATCGCAGCGTCTTTACGCTGGTGGGCGACCCTGAACATATCGGCGAGGCGGCTTTCCGCCTTTGTAAGCTGGCGAGCGAGCTGATCGACATGACCAAGCACACCGGCGAGCATCCCCGTATGGGCGCGACCGACGTCATCCCTTTCGTGCCGATTCAGGATGTCACGGTGGAGGAATGCATCGAAATTTCTAAGCAGGTAGCCCAGCGCATTTGGGATGAATTGAAAATCCCCAGCTTCCTGTACGAATATTCCGCCAGCAACCCCGAACGCAAAAATCTGGCCAAGGTTCGCAAGGGCCAGTTTGAGGGCATGCCTGAAAAACTTCTTCTGCCGGAGTGGGCCCCCGATTACGGCGAGCGGGCGATTCACCCCACCGCCGGTATCACCGCCATTGGCGCGCGCCCCTTCCTCGTGGCCTTTAACGTAAACCTCAATACCTCCAATCTGGATATTGCCAATGCCATCGCCAAAACCATCCGCGGCTCTTCCGGCGGCTATGCCCATTGCAAAGCCATCGGCGTTATGCTCGAGGGCCGGAACATCGCTCAGGTTTCGATGAATATGGTCAACTACGAAGGCACTCCCCTCTACCGCGTCTATGAAGCCATCCGATTTGAAGCCGCCCGTTGGGGGGCAGAGATCATCGGCAGCGAGATTATCGGTCTGGCTCCCGCCAAGGCGCTCATCGATGCCGCCGAGTACTACCTGAAGATTGAAAACTTCGATTACGGCAAGCAGGTTCTTGAAAATCATCTGCTGTAAATAACAACCGGGCGGCAAAGCCGGAGAAAACTTCCCTTTCTCCGGCTTTACCTGCTTTTATACGCATTAAAGGAGGAGCCAATATGAAGTTAGTAGACATGACCTTAACCGGATTCGGCGACCTGCTGGCCTCCGATTCGGCCGCGCCGGGCGGCGGCTCCACCGCTGCGCTCGAGGGCGCGTTGGGGGCCGCGCTCATTGGCATGGTGGCCACTTTTACAATTGGCCGAAAGAAGTACGCTGAGCACGACGCGCTGATGAATGAAATCGTCGGTAAGGCGGAGAAACTCCGTGCGCAGCTGATGGATATCATCGACCGGGACACCGAGGCCTTTAACAAAGTGTCAGCCGTATTCGCTATGCCCAAGGAAACCAACGCCGAAAAGGCCGCGCGCGCCGACGCCATGCAAGAAGCCTTAAAAGGCTGCACACTGACGCCCTTTGAAATGATGGAATGCGCTTTGGCGGCGCTGGAGCTGGCCGAGTCGATGCTGGGTAAGTTTAACACCAGTGCCGCGAGCGATCTGGGCATGGGCGTGCTCAGTCTCAAAGCCGCAGTGCAGGGCGCGTGGCTCAACATCCTGATCAACGTCGGCGGCATCAAGGACGAGGCTTTTGCCGATCAATACCGGCAGAACGGACAGGCGATTTTAGATAAAGCCCTTCCGCTGTCGGACAAGGTTTGTGTCGCCGTAATGGAGAGCATGTAAAGCATATGCGCCCTTAATATCAATGACCTCCCATTTTTAGTGTAAATTCAATACAGTTTAAAACTATAGAAATAGAGCAGCGCTTTTTTAAAAAAGCGCTGCTCTATTTAAAAATCTCAACCCATATACCGCCTAAAGTCTTTTATCAGCGGTCAAACAATTAAACCACCTGAAACTGAAGCGTCTGACCTTGCGCACAGGCCACCACGTTCTGAGCACAGATCAGGCTGACCGCACCGATCGCCTCTTTGGAATACATGCCGATATGGGGCGTAATGATCACGTTATCCAGCGTGCGAAGCGGGTTGTCCGATTCCATAGGCTCCACCGCCGACACATCCATCGCGGCGCCGGCGATATGCCCCGAGACCAGCGCCTCATACAAATCCTGCTCATTGACAATTCCGCCTCGGGCGGCATTGATTACATAAGACCCCTTTTTCATCCACGAAAGCTCAGGGGCAGCAATCATATTTTTGGTTTCTTCGGTCAGAGGCAGGTGTAAGGACAAAAAGTCGCAGCCGGTGATGACCTGATCCTCGCTGCACAGCGTAACATAGGACTTAAACTCGTCCGCAACCTCCTTAACATAGGGGTCATATGCCAGCACCTTCATGCCAAAGCCGGCGGCGCGGCGCGCCACGTTCTTTGCAATAGCGCCAAAGCCCATGAGGCCCAGCGTTTTGCCGCAAACATCCACACCGATAGCGGTCTTCCATTTGCCCTCGCGCACCCATCGGTCGGTGCATACGATGTTTCGGGCGACTGCCAGCATCAGTCCAAACGTCAAATCGGCCACCGCGTTCGAATTCGTCCCCGGCACATTGCAGACTGTGATGCCCAGCTTCTTCGCCTGATCCAGATGGATATTATCCAGTCCAGCGCCATGCTTGCAGATGATCTTGAGATCGGGGCACCGAACCATGACCTCCTCGGGGAAGTCATGGGCGCCGATAATCAGGGCGTCGTATTCGGGAATCATGGACTCAAACTCAGCCTGATCAAAATCCTTGCCCTTTAAGGTGATCTCAAATCCGGCCTCTTTGAGAATATTCAGCGGCTCGTCGCTGATCTGGCCAAAGGACCGGGAGGTGATTAAAACTTTTTTATTCATGGCGCGCTCCTTTCAGGCTTACGATTTTCTTCAATCCGCTGACCGCATAGCTTTTGGTGTCCGAAATGGGCATCCAGAGAATGCGGTCAATATAGTTGCTGTCCTCTAAAATGATCGAGAACAGTTGGTACATAAATCGATCCGACACCAAGGCCACCGTACGGCAGTCGGGCCAGAAATGCTGGCAATAGTATTCCAACGACTCCCGCACACCGCCCATAATAATGCTTTCTCCGTAAGAAAATCGCTGCCGGGGGGTTCCCTCTTCAAAAATGCGCATGGCGTGACAGATATAGAGAGAACGATTAAAGCCGAAGCGTTTGAGATTTTCAACACCCTTGCGAACCATTTCTTCGTCAAGCTCGGTATCGTTGGCGCTCAGTATCGGAGAGAGAATTGTCTCCTTCTTCAGCGCGTGAAACAGCTCCCCGGTAAAATTGGAAATGATGCCTGTAATCTTATCGTCCTGAATATAGGTCACATGGGTGTGGGAGCCGGGCATGATCAGCGCGATATCCCGCACATCGGTCGCGCTCTTGAGCTCTTCGAGCGCGCCGATGATCTCAATTTCCTCCCCGCGCATGTTGTTCACAAACGAGAACTCGTCGCTCACCGTCTTGAGGCCGGGAACCAGGAAAATATCGCGGTGAAAGCAAGCGTCTTCACGAAAGCGATAAAGGCTGTCGGCAAAAGCCTGAACGGTCAGCGGCAGGGTCAGATGCGGAATCTCCTTTAATCCGTAAGGGGAGGTCACCATACCCGAGGAATAGAGCGCCTGAATATCGGCATCCTCAAGCGTATTGGCCGCAAGCACCTCGTCGTAGAGCGCTTTCATACCTTCAATCAAAACGCGGTTGCTTCCGGCGATAGCCGAATCCTTTGAGCCGACCGTCTTTTTGGCCATATACCGAACCTGAAAATCTTCATCCAGCAGATACGCGCGGGTATTGGATGTACCGGAGTCGAAATATAGCAGATATTTTTCCTTCAAGTGCCATCAACTCCTAATAATTAACGGTTTAGTGCAGCGACATAGGCCTTTGCGGTGGCGGTAATCTCATCAAACTTACCCTCGTCCACGAGCTTGGCGCTGACAAGACTTCCGCCCACGCCTACGCCGACAGCGCCGGCCTTGATGAAGTCGGCACAATTCTCGACATTGACATTGCCCACCGCGGTCAGCGGAATGTGCTTAAGCGGACCTTTTAACGCCTTAATATAATCGGTTCCCAGTATACCCGCGGGGAACATTTTGACAATATCCGCGCCGCACCGATGGGCAAAAGCTGCCTCGGTGGGGGTCATCGCGCCCGGGATCGACACCTTGCCCAACCGCTTGGTCTCGCGGATGACCGCCTCGTCGACGTTGGGGGAAATCATATATTCCGCGCCGGCGTCGACGGCCTGATTCACCTGTTCGACCGTCATGACGGTGCCCGCACCGACGCATACCCGGTCACCGAGCGCGGCCTTGATGGCCGCAATCGACACCAGCGTGTCCTTGGCCTTCTCCTCGCTGGACTGGTCAAAGGTCACCTCGATACAATTGACGCCGCCCTTTTCCAAGGCCGTGGCTAAACCGACGATCTTACTGCTCGGGATACCGCGCACGATCGCCACAATTTTACCGGCTAAAATCTTTTCCAATACTGACTGTGACATAAAACTCCTTCTTTCCAAAAATATTCTGATAAACAGTTTTTCTTGTATTACGGTCTTGGTTCTGCTATGATTTGATCATAATCTGACAAAATGACGATCCAGGAGGCCCCCGAATATGGAAAAAAGCGCTTCAAAAATTACGCTTGCCGAGAGCATCTATGAGCGTATTCGCCGTGACATTATTACCAACCAGCTTATACCGGGAGAAAAAATCAACATACGTGAGCTGTCTAAGCGTTATGAGGCCAGTGAGAGACCGATTCGTCTGGCGCTCAACCGCCTGACCTCTGAAAATATTATCGAAAATTTCCCGCGTCAGGGCATGCGAGTCAAGCCGCTAAACATCAACGCGTGCGAAGAAACGTTTGATCTTCGCATGACGCTGGAATGCGCCTATATTCCGAATGTGATCATGACCTTCAATGTCAACGAGGCCATGCGTCTCGCTTTTCAGAAAAATGTGGAGGAAAACCTGCATGCGGTGGAACAACTAAACGCCGATTCCTCGATTGACGATTACTTGAAAAATTACCAGTATGACATCGAATTCCATCATTTGCTGATTAAATGTTCCGGAAATAAGCTGCTGATGGATGTCTACCAGTTTCTC
>DALYYK010000159.1:0-5070 GCA_031983305.1 Candidatus Fimivivens sp.
CGGCAAATTCGCGCACCGCATGTTCACCGATCTTTACACGCTGCTGCGCCCCGGCGACCTGTTGGTTTTAAACGACTCGCGCGTTTTGCCCGCACGGATCATCGGCGTTTCTGAAAAGACCGGCAGCCCGATGGAGTTTTTGCTGCTAGAGCAAAAGCGTCACGACGAGTGGGAGGTGCTGGTGCGCCCCGGCAAGCGCGCCAAGATAGGCGCTATGTTCAGCTTTGGCGAGGGGAAGCTTCGCGCCGAGGTGTTGGAAATTCTAGAGGGCGGCAACCGCCTTGTTCGCTTCAGCTATGCTGACGGCAGCTTTTATACCAATCTCGAGCAGGTCGGGCAGATGCCGCTGCCGCCGTATATCACTGAAAAGCTCGAGGACCCCGAGCGCTATCAGACCGTCTATTCCAAAGAGTTAGGCTCCGCCGCAGCCCCCACCGCCGGTCTGCATTTTACTGAGCAGATGCTCGAAGACCTGCGCGCCAAGGGCATTAAAACCGCCTTTGTAACGCTGCACGTGGGCTTAGGCACCTTTAGGCCGGTCAAAGAAGACGACATTAACGACCACAAGATGCACTCGGAACATATTTTTCTGCCGCAGCAAACGGCGGATATGATCAATGAAACCAAGCAAAACGGCGGGCGGGTCATCGCTGTGGGCACCACAAGCTGCCGCACGCTTGAGGCGGTGGGGCAGATGGGGCTGCCCTTAAAAGCGTATGAGGGCTATACCGAAATATTCCTCTATCCCGGCAAGGAATTCACTGTTATCGACGGGCTGATCACCAATTTCCATCTGCCCGAGAGCACGCTGATCATGCTGGTGTCGGCCTTCGCGGGCCGCGATCAGGTTTTGGCCGCCTATAAAGAGGCTGTCGAACAGAAATACCGCTTTTTTTCCTTCGGCGATGCCTGTTTTTTCGCCGACATTGATTAAATAGGGGGACATTATGTATCATTTATTAAAGCAAGAGGGCCGCGCCCGCCGCGCCGAATTTACGACGGTGGACGGCACCTTTCAGACCCCCGCGTTTATGAATGTGGCGACCGCCGCCGCGATTAAAGGCGGAATTTCGGCCCACGACCTCGTCGATTTAAAGTGTCAGATCATGCTGTGCAACACCTACCACCTGCATGTACGGCCGGGTGACAACATTGTACGCGACCAGGGCGGACTCAAGGGCTTTACGCGCTGGAGCGGTCCTACGCTGACTGATTCGGGCGGCTTTCAGGTGTTTTCGCTGGCGTCCTTGCGCACCATCAAGGAAGAAGGCGTGACCTTTCAGTCCCATGTGGACGGCAAGCGCATTTTTATGGGGCCGGAGGAGAGCATGCGCATTCAGTCGAATCTTGGTTCCACGATTGCGATGGCGTTTGACGAATGCGTCTCAAATCCCGCTGAATACGATTACGCCAAGCGCTCAATCAGTCGGACCACGCGCTGGCTTGAGCGCTGCCAAACCGAAATGTCACGCTTAAACGCGCTGCCAGGCACATTAAATCCGCATCAGCTATTATTTGGCATCAATCAGGGCGCAACCTTTGACGATCTTCGCATCCAGCACATGAAGGATATCTCCACGCTCGGCCTCGACGGCTACGCGATCGGCGGTCTGGCCGTGGGGGAGGAGACCGGGGTGATGTACCACATCATCGAGCAGGTCGAGCCGTTCATGCCCAAGGAGAAGATTCGCTATCTGATGGGCGTAGGCACCCCGGCGAATATCATCGAGGCGGTCTGGCGCGGCGTCGACCTTTTCGATTGCGTTATGCCCAGCCGAAACGCACGCCACGGACATTTATTCACCTGGAGCGGCATTATTAATATCAATAATGCCAAATATCAGAATGACAGCGCCCCCATTGACAGTCAGTGCGGCTGCCCGGCCTGCCAGAACTATTCCCGCGCCTATCTGCGACATCTGCTCAAGGCCAACGAGATGCTGGGTATGCGTTTGGCGGTTCAGCACAATCTCTATTTTTATAACACGCTGATGGAAAAAATCCGCGAGGCGCTCGATAACGGCGAATTTGAAGCCTTCCGCAGCCGATATGCCACGCTGCTGGCCACGCGCATATAACCCCTGGTGGGAACAAAGGCGCTTGTCGGCAGAAATTCTCTTGATTATTGGTATTTTTTTATGTATAATGGCAATGTTATATTGAATTGAAGGGAAGAAAAAAATGGGTAATTTTATGTTACAGGCAGCAAATCCAATGGGCTCTTATATTATGATGGGTGCGATGCTCGTCGTCGTTTATCTGGTTATGTTCCTGCCCCAGAGAAAGCAGCAGAAAAAAGAAGCACAGATGCGTGCCTCGCTTGATATCGGCAACGAGATCCTGACCCAGGGCGGCATCATTGGCCGCGTCGTCAGCCTCAAGGATGATACCCTTGTCATTGAGACCGGCTCGGATCGCGTCAAGATCAGAATTCTGCGCAGTGCCGTCGTCGCCAACACCACCCCCAAGGAATAACCGTTGGGCGTATCGATAGTCTCCTCATAGCACTAATCGTCTTTTACAAGTGCTTTACTTTTCGTTTTACTTTGCGCACCGATGCGGCATATTTGTCCGACACCCCGAATAAGCTTTCGTAAAGAGCTTAGGAGGGAAAGCGCGATGAAGGGCAAGGCGAAGCAGCGTTCAGTCGGCAAAAGCAACAACGCAACAAACAATATGACAACCATGCTTAAAGCAGTAACATTCGGGCTGTTGGCGACAACGGTTGTGTTACTGCTTTTCTCATTTTTAATGTGTAAAAAGGATGTTCCATTCATGCTTCTTAACCCCTTTTCAGCGGGGCTTTTAATGCTGGGGTCCTTTATATCCGGCTATCTTGCGGCCCGCCGCATCCGGGAGCGCGGCATGATGGTTGGCGCGCTCTGCGGGTTGATGATCTTTTTGCTGCTGATGCTGGCGTCGTTCATGAACAAGTTTGATGTGGGGCTCATCGCCTTACTGAAGCTCATCATTGCGGTGGTCAGCGGCGCAATCGGCGGAATTATTGGCGTTAATGCCAAATTCAAGAGAAAATAGTGTTTGAAAGATACCTTTAAGTATGCTATAATATTTTCGATAACATTATTCGGAGGATGATTCAAATGAAGCATATTAAAACGATAAATAAGGCGAACCTTAAGGAATCGGCTGCCAAGGGCGGCTGCGGCGAGTGCCAGGCTTCCTGCCAGTCGGCTTGCAAGACCTCCTGCACTGTCGCCAACCAGAAGTGTGAGAGAAAGTAAAGCTCTGATACAGCATTTAAGGGGCAGTTTACCTGTCCCTTACTTTTTTAAACGAATTGATAAGTTAGGATGAATACAAGAATGCTCCATCGCTATATTCAGGGCGGTTATCACATCGTTATGGATGTCAACAGCGGCGCGATCCATCTGATGGATGCGCTCGGCTACGACATGGCGGGCCTATTGTCGGCTCCCATGCCCGAAAAGTGTCCTCAGGAACTGCTGGACAGGTTCTTAAAAGACTTTTCCGAGCAGGAAATTACCGAAACCTACGCCGAGCTTTTCTCGCTTTATCAGGCCGGAGAGCTTTTAAGCGAGGATGATTACGAAAAATATCAGAGCCTAACAGCGCTTTCGCCTGTAAAGGCTATGTGCTTGCATATCGCGCACGACTGCAATATGCGCTGTGAATATTGCTTTGCCTCAACCGGCGACTATCAGGGCGGCCGAAAGCTTATGAGCGCCGAGATCGGCAAAAAGGCGATTGACTATCTGCTGCATCACTCGCAGGGGCGGCGCAATCTCGAGCTCGATTTCTTTGGCGGAGAGCCGCTGATGAACTTTGACGTCGTCAAAGAAATTGTCGACTATGCCCGGTCTAAGGAAAAGGACTACAATAAGGTGTTTCGCTTCACCATTACGACCAACGGCCTGCTGCTGACCGACGATAAAATTGATTTTATCAACCGTGAGATGTCCAACGTCGTGCTGTCCTTGGATGGCCGCCGCGACGTCAATGACCGGGTGCGTAAAAGCGTGAACGGTACCAGCTGCTATGAGGCTATTGTGCCGAAGTTTCAGAAAATGGTGGCCGCGAGAGGGGACAAGCCCTATTATGTACGCGGTACCTTTACAAAATATAACCTCGATTTTGTCGAGGATGTGCTGTACTTAAGTGAACTCGGGTTTGACCAGATTTCGGTCGAGCCGGTCGTCGCCGAGGATAATATGCCTTATGCCATCACCGAGGAGGAGCTGCCCGCTATCTATGCCGAATACGACAAGCTGGCCGAGGAGATGATCAAGCGCGAAAACGGTGAGAACAAGTGGTTTAACTTCTTCCATTTCATGATCGATCTCGATCAGGGCCCCTGTGCCATTAAGCGGCTGCGCGGTTGCGGCTGCGGCAACGAATATGTGGCTGTGACGCCGGATGGCGACGTCTATCCCTGCCACCAGTTTGTCGGGCATGAGGACTGGAAAATGGGCAGCGTGTTCGATCTCTCGATCGACACCGCGATGAAGGAGCGATTTGCAAAATCTACCGTCTATGGCAAGGAAGAATGCCGCGTCTGCTGGGCCAAATTTTATTGCAGCGGCGGCTGCAACGCAAACGGCATGATTTATAACGGCGACATTTTAAAGCCGCATAAAATATCCTGTGAGACTGAAAAAAAGCGCATTGAATGCGCGCTTTATATTAAAGCCGCGACACTTTAGTCAGAAATGAAAGGGCAGGGGAGCGTTATGCTAAAACTGGGCGTCATTGGTGTAGGAAATATGGGATCGGCATTGCTGGGCGGAATTCTTAAAAAGGGTATCGTATCGCCTGAGCAGATTCTGCTTTGCGACCCTAATTCCGCACAGTACGAAACGCTGTGCGCGCAGGGAATCAACTGGGCAGACAGTCCGCAAGAGGTGGTTGAGCGTTGCGAATATGTTATGCTGTCTATAAAGCCTCAGGGCTTTACAGATTTACTCGAGGAAATAAAGCCTGTTTGCAAGGGCCAGAATGTCTTTGTTTCAATTGCGGCGGGCATTTCGAGTAGTTTTATTAAAAAAGGACTCGGCTATGATGCTAAGGTGGTTCCGATTTTGCCCAACCTGC
>DALYYK010000159.1:5080-6438 GCA_031983305.1 Candidatus Fimivivens sp.
CCGAGTTTGAGACGGTGTGCAGCTTTTTCTCGGCCTGCGGCGATGCCTTTGAGATACCCGCCAACTTGATGAATGAGGTCATTCCGTTTAATGGCAGCGGCCCCGCCTTCATCTATCGCATCACGCAAATTTTTGTAGAACGCGCTGTGGCGCTTGGCTTTGAGCGCGAAACAGCCCTTAAACTCTTCTGCAGTACGCTGATCGGATCGACCCATATGATGACCGACAGCGGCATCGATCTTGACCAGCTGATCAAGATGGTATGCTCCAAGGGCGGCACAACGCTGGCTGGCCTTGACGCAATGGAACAACACCATCTTGAAGAGGCGATTGTCGCCGGTATCGACAATTGTGTCAAGCGCGCTTACGAGCTCGGCCGATAATTTCTGAATCGACTCATATTAAGGACAACCCCCGGCATATCCTTGTACAAAGGAATTGTCGGGGGTGTTATTTTGTATGGAAAGAACAGGCCGTGAAAGTCGCTACGCTGCCAGACGCAAAAGCCTTATTTTGTGGATTCGCATGCACTGGGGCATGCTGTTTTTCGGCGTTATGTTTTTAATCGGTGTGGTGGCCGGTACCGCGGCGTCGGTGTGGCTGGGAATCGGCAGATTAGATGGCGTAACCGACATTTTAAAACAATTCATTCTCAGTCGCGAAAGCCAGCCGATGATGCAGACCTTTTTCAGTGCGCTGACGCCCAATGCCGTGGCATGGTTTATCTTGCTTATATGCGGCTTCTGTGCGGTTTCGGCACCGATTATCGCGCTGACGCCCTGTGTCAAGGGGATGGGCTACGGCGTTTTGGCCAGTGGGCTGCTGGCTTGCTATCCCGATTCGGCGATGCGATATATTTTCGTATTTCTGCTGCCAAACCTCATGATTTCAACCGTAACCATTATGTTTTGCTGCTGTGACGCGATGCAGCTCAGCCAATATTTTTGGCAATCGGTCGCTGTACAGCAGCGGGGGAGCACCGGTATTTCTCCGGGGCTGTTTTGTGGCAAAATGGTGCTGTACGGCATTTTTCTGATCGCGGGCGCCGCGCTCGAAGCGTACAGCTATGTGTTATTCCTCTGAGGGCGCTGTGTCGTCCGCTAGCTTTTTGGCGCGCCTTTTTTGCGCAAGGGGAGAGTTATCCGCCGCCTGCTCGAGCTGTCGGTTGGAGACATGGGTATAAATCTCGGTCGTATTCAAATTGGAGTGTCCGAGAATTTCTTTTAAAATACGTACATCTACATTGCCGTATTGATACATCAGCGTCGCAGCGGTGTGGCGTAGCTTGTGCGGCGTATAGCCCTTACCTGAAAGTCCTGCGTTTTTTAGACAGTCGCCGATAAGCTGCTGAACCCGAC